>JAZUKG010000230.1:0-4681 GCA_045643145.1 Lachnospiraceae bacterium
GCTTATGAACGAGGCAGAAAGATGTGCGAAAAGTTAAAAGAAGAAATTCCGAGACACCTGTTTGAAATTCCGATTCAGGCAGCAGTCGGAGGCAAGGTCGTAGCCAGAGAAACTGTCAGAGCTATGAGAAAAGACGTACTCGCAAAATGTTATGGTGGTGACATTTCCCGAAAGAGAAAACTTCTGGAAAAGCAAAAAGAAGGAAAGAAGAGAATGCGTCAGGTCGGAAATGTAGAAATTCCGCAAAAGGCATTTATGAGCGTATTAAAGCTCGACGACAAATAATATTGTAAATAAAGTTAAATATTTGGAGAACAGATATGTTACTAAGCCTGTATATACACATCCCATTTTGTATGAAAAAATGCAATTATTGTGATTTTTTATCGTTTTCATGCGATGAGCAAAAAAGAGATGCCTATATACAGGCTTTACTTATGGAAATTCGCAGCTACCGAGGAACCGAGCTTTCCGGCAGAGAAATCGGTACGATTTATATCGGCGGAGGCACTCCGAGTATATGTAAAGGCAGCGATATTGCCAGGATTTTAGAAGAAATTAAAACTACATTTAATTTTATAAAAGAAGACGTGGAAATATCTATGGAATGCAATCCGGGAACCGGTAGCAGAGAGGATTTTTTAGCCTGCAAAAAGGCCGGGGTAAATCGTGTCAGTATCGGACTGCAGGCTACGGATAACAGACTGCTTCAGTATTTGGGCCGAATTCATACCTATGAACAATTTTTGACGACCTACAGACTCTGGCAGGAGGTAGGAGTCGATAATATCAATATTGATTTGATGGCGGCGCTCCCGGGACAGAGCCCTGAAGAATATGAAGATGGTTTACATAAAATTATAAAATTATATCCATCCCACATTTCATCCTATGGATTAATGATTGAACCGGGAACCCCATTTTATAAATACTATGTGACAGATCCGGAGGATTTGACAGAAGCAGATTATGAAAAGAAGGGCTATTTACCGCTGGCAAAGGAAGAACTTCAGGTCAAAATGTATGAAATGACGCAAAGAATCTTATCGGAAAACGGATTTAGCAGATATGAAATCAGTAATTATGCCAAAGAGGGCAGAGAATGTCAGCATAACCTGGTATATTGGAACCGCGGGGATTATTTGGGACTCGGGCTGGGAGCTTCCTCACTGTATAAAAACCGTCGTGTAAAGAATAAATGCGATTTGGATGCGTATATTGCTACTTTTACGGGAGGAGAAATACAGCCGAGATGCTTTGCAGAAGAAATAGAGGAAATAGATGAAAAAGGTCAAATGGAGGAATTTATGTTTTTGGGACTTCGTTTGACAAAAGGAGTTAGCAGACAACGATTCAAACAGACCTTTGGGATGGATATGACAGAGGTTTACGGGGATGTAATTGATAAGTTTATCCGTCAGAATTTACTGGCCTGGAAACGGGAAAATCAGGAAGAGTATCTGGCTTTTACACCTGAAGGAATGATCGTTAGTGATTATGTACTTCCGGATTTTATGTTTGAATAAAGATTATTACCAAGAAAATGTCGTTTTTCGCGATTTTTTTGTGAGTTTTGTGCATAGTTAACTTGCACTTGATAAAAGAAAACTGTATAATAAAAATTGGACTGTACCTTGGGTCAAACTCTTTGCATAGAATAGTATAAAATGTATTTGGAGAGGTTTTCTTGCAGACATTTCAAAGACCCCTTTCCGAAGAGGAAGAATTATACTATTTGAGTTTGCTTTCCGGTAAAGACGAGGCAAAAAGACAAGAAGCCAGACAAATACTGATTGAAAGAAATCTTCGTTTGGTGGCACATATGCTGAAAAAATATCAAAACTTAGGCGAAGATCCGGAGGATTTGATATCGATAGGCACGATTGGATTAATCAAGGCAATTCAGACCTTTGATGCTTCCAAAAAGAGTAAGCTGGCCACTTATGCAGCGAGATGTATTGATAATGAGCTTTTGATGATGCTTCGAGCAAAAAAGAAAACAGCCAGAGATGTTTCCATTTATGAGCCGGTAGGAACCGACAAAGAAGGAAATGAGATCTGTCTGTTGGATGTTATGCTCAGTGACCGGGAGGATTTTTCTCAAAGCCTGATTCAGAGGGAGACTTACCTAAAGCTTAGGGAGTTTGTGAATACCAGATTAGAGAAACGCGAAAAAGAGATTATTACACTTAGGTATGGACTATATGATGGCAGGCCGATGACACAGAAACAGGTCGGCGATATGCTGAATATTTCCAGAAGCTACGTATCCAGAATTGAAAAAAAGGCAATTCGGACGCTAAAAAATGCTTTTGAGGAAGATATGTTATAGAATTTAATCCTGTTCGCAGGAGGAAATGAGAGGTACGAGGGAAAATGGTAAGTTTGCAGGAATTTTTAACGGTTGGTTATAACGCGGGAGCATCCGACGTGCATTTAACAGTTGGTATTCCACCAACAATGCGTCTTCACGGACGTTTGACAAAGATGGATTATCCGCCACTTACACCGGAAGATACATTAGAGCTTTGTTTGGAAGTATTAAATCCATTCCAGAGAGAAAAATTTGAAGAAAGAGGAGAATACGACTTATCTATCGCATTTGACGGAATCGGTCGTTATCGTTGTAACGTATTTAAACAGCGTGGTTCCATTGCATTGGCACTTCGTACTATTACAGACGAAATCCCTGATCCGGAGACATTAGGTGTTCCGAAATCTATCGTAGATTTATATGCAAGAAAACGTGGACTTGTACTTGTTACAGGACCTACCGGTAGTGGTAAGTCAACCACACTTGCTTCTATCCTGAATAAAGCAAATGAAAACAGAGATGCACATATCATCACACTGGAAGAGCCTATCGAGTATGCTCATAAGCATAAACTTTCCATGGTTAACCAGCGTGAAATCGGTCAGGATACACAGTCCTTTGCAAATGCTCTGAGAGCTGCACTTCGTGAAGACCCGGATATCATCCTCGTGGGAGAAATGCGTGACTTCGAAACAATCAGTATCGCTATCACCGCAGCTGAAACAGGACACTTGGTATTCTCTACACTGCATACTGTAGATGCAGCCAGTACCGTAGACCGTATCATCGACGTATTCCCTGAACACCAGCAGCAGCAGATTCGTGTTCAGTTATCAAACGTTATTGAGGCGATTATTTCGCAGACTTTGATCCCGAATATCACCGGTGACGGACGTTGTGCAGCATTCGAAGTAATGCATGCAAACTCAGCGGTTCGAAACCTTATTCGTGAAGGTAAATCACATCAGCTTGATTCAGTTATCCAGACCAGCAAGAAGGAAGGCATGATGACCTTGGATGATTCACTTTTAGGTCTTTACATGGCAAGAAAGATTTCCAAGGAAGATTGTATCCAGTATTCTCGTGATCCTGAAAAGATGAAAACAAAAGTATTCTAATAAAAAGAATCTAATTACAATTCTGATAAGAAGCAGGTTCTGCAGTAGCAGAATCTGCTTCACAATTTTAGACAAATCTGATTTTCAAAAACATCTAATTTTCAAAACAAATCTAATTATTTTAATCAAACTAATTAGTTCCTATATGGTTGGAGTCATATTTTTACTGATAAAGTACGCCAACAGAAGAAGATAATTTGGGAGTAGGAAAAATGCGAGAATTTGTCGGCTTGACGATATAGGATATATACTATAATATGAAAGGAGGGTTAGAATGCCTGTTATAGCGAGATTTCAAGGAATTGTAATCAAAATGTACCTTCGAAATAAGGAGCATAATCCACCGCATATACACGCTATTTATGGAGATGAAGTAGGTGTATTTTCATTGATAGATGGCGAAATGTATGAAGGAGATTTGAGACAAAAAGAAGAAAAAGCAGTATATGCTTTTATCATCAAAAATCAAGAAAAGCTTTTACAAATGTGGAGCAGCAATCAGTTTGAATATATTGATATCTAAAAGGAGATATACATGGCACATATCATATTATCAGTAAAGACAAAGAAAAATCAGATACTGGAAGTCAAGTTTATCAGTGGTGAATGGAAGGAATATGACATAAAAACTCTGTTTGAGGCGTATCCGGTTATGGAAAAGTTAAAAGATGAATCTTTGTTTGCGTGTGCCAAGGTCGATGTCGGCGGGTATGGTATCTCCTGGAATGATGAACTGGATCTGGATGGGGAAACAATCTGGGAGGATGGAATAACCATCAAAACGGAGGAAAGAGAGGTAAATTATGATATTGCATATCAGATTACTACACTGCGAAACCATTTGGATATGACACAGTCTAAACTATCGGAGAAAACAGGTATTTATCAGGCTGAAATCAGTAAAGTGGAAAGAGGGATAGGAAATCCTTCTCTGAATACACTTCAAAGAATCGCTGACGGGTTAGGTGCTAAATTAAAAATTACATTTGTAAAGGAAGAGGAGAAAGATATGTACAACTAAAAGTCAATTCAAATAGATAATTCAAAGAGTTAATTCAAAGAGTTAATTCAAAAAGTCAATTCCATAAATCAATTTATAGTAACATCTATATTCAAATCTAAATTGCCTATTTTCGGCGTAATTCCATATTTTAAAATCTATTCATTTTTCGGTTACAGATAATCGGGATAATATTTATTAGTGTGAATTATAATGCAATAATATAGTTATGTAAACAAAACAAAGCAC
>JAZUKG010000231.1:0-5198 GCA_045643145.1 Lachnospiraceae bacterium
AGTTCTCAGCATCATTGCAATGAACATCGACCGCCTTGCGGCGATACTTTTGCACTTTCTCAAATTTATCTTGTATTTTTTCATTTTGGATGATGAGATAATACCACTTTCACTAATTACTGCTTATTGAGGATACACTAAGTTAATGTATAAATTCCTATATACAGCCATTTCAACCGCATAAAAGCCCCCAAAGCATCGGATTTTTTGAAAATCCGATGCTTTTTCGCAGTTTCAAGGTCACTATTGGGCATATCATCTGTATCAATCTCAGCGGAGAACTCATCACTATAGCAGACCTCATGAGTGATGGGTACGTAAAGAAAGATGATTTAAATGGCGAAGAAATATTCAGGGTTAGTGATTCACCTGTATTTCTGGAGGGTTAATGCAATGCCAAAGATTCAGAAAGCTATGAAATCGGATTTCACAATGGTGCATAATACATTCCTGAAAGACAGAAGACTTAATTCATCCTCTCGTGAAGTGCTTATGACAATGCTCTCAAAGCCTAACGATTACAAATTCACAATTCGTGGACTTGCTAATGAAATGTCTGATGGTGTTACAAGTGTTTCTTCTTCATTGAACAGACTTGAAAAGTTTATCATACATGAGGACTACCTGGAATTTACGTTCAAATCAGGTGTGACTGTGAGCATAGAAAAGTGAATAGGTATAGAGAAACCTCTGCTGGAATCACATCCCGCAGAGGCTTTTTTGTGTTAAAGGAAAAATTAAATCAGTTCAGCAAATTTCTATTTTTTACTCTGTTCTGTCATCTTACAATTGCTTTTTGTTAAATGCCATTATGCCACCGGCTATGCATCCCGCAATCAGAATACACGCTGCTGCAATCGCCTTTATCATATCACTGATTTCTCCGCCACTGGTCAGATTTGCACTGCACAGATAGCTTGGAAGATACTTTTCTATTTTTCCGAACATAGACGCTATCATCATTGCAAAATACACTGTGCCAACACCAAGAATTACACCGCCTGTATTATTTGCTATGCATGAGAAGAATACTAACAACGCAATCACGAGCACACTGTATAACCAATAACAAAAAGATGCAAAGCCTAAATTGGTCATAACAGAATTATCCCAGTAATATTCGCTGTAAAAATAAGTCAATCCGAATTCGGCAAAAAATCCAATTGTCCATAACATAATCATAGAACAAGCTTTTCCGATAACAACCTTCCATCTGGCAAGTCCTTTTGTTGTCACCAGCACCAGTGTGTTTTTCTGATATTCATTGGTAAACACTCCACCAAAAATCAGTATGAATGCAATCAGCATCATAGGTGTATTCTTATAGAACTGCTGCCATGACATAGCTGCATCTACCTTAGAAGAATCTATCACAACCTCGAAACCTTCTGTACTGAAATTTTCAAGCATCCACGGTGTAAGTTTGGCTATTGCCGGATTCATAATACCAAACAAAACAGCAAGTCCGAGTACCAGCATTGCCTTTTTGGTTCTGATATATTCCATCCATTCTTTTTTCATAAAACAAATCAATGTACTCATTTTTTTGCCACCTCCAGGAACAGATTTTCCAGAGATCTCTCGCAGTGTTTTATAGATTCAAATTCTATTTTTTCTTTTGCTGTAAACGCAAGAACTGTATTAATATCATCTTTTGATTTACATTTAATCTTAACTGTACACTCATCTGCAATATTCACATATTCAAATTGCTGTGACAGCTTTGAAGCAGCTTCTTTTTTTGAAAGAACCATCTCATAATCTTCGTTCTGATTCTGCTTTTTAATCTTATCAATGGTTCCGCTCAAAACAATTTCTCCATCGTGTAAAAAGGCAATCTCATCACAGATACGCTCTACATCTGATAATATGTGCGTAGAAAACATCACAGTAGTCTCCTGCTTTGCCGCAACAAGCACATCCAGAATTTCCTTTCTTCCAATCGGGTCAAGTGCAGAAGTAGGTTCATCGCAGATTAATAATTTTGGCTTTTGAATCAGTGCCTGTGCGATTCCAAGCCGCTGTCTCATACCTCTGGAAAATCCTTTGATTCTATGCTTTTCATCAGCCAGTCCGACCAGAGTTAAAAGCTCTTCAATACGATTCTTCAGCTTGCTTTTATCAACTCCTGCAATCTCACCGGAAAACCTGAGATACTCTCTTGGAGTCATATATGTATAAAACTCAGGCACATCAGGCAGATAACCGATAAACTGATTGGTTTTTGTGTTGCCATAGTGAACATCCATGCCGTTTACTTTAATCGAACCATCGTCAATTTTAAGCAATCCCAGAATCATCTTCATAGTAGTGGTTTTACCGGCACCATTCTGTCCTACAAAACCAAAGATGGTATGTTCAGGAATGGAGAATGATACATCTTTTATAACCTGTCTTGATCCAAAACTCTTTTTCAGATTCTGAATTTCCAGCATATTCATATTATTCGTCCTCTTTTCCGAATATAAAGTAAATAATCGGTCCGATAAAATTCATGCCGACAATAGCCACAATAAGCCAGATGATGCGATTTCCTCTCTTATAGGTTTTATGTGTCAGTATGTGGTAAATTGTATATCCAAGCAATAAAAACTCCACGATAACAAGCGGAATTAACAGCGGCATCATTTCATTAATATTCATAGTTTAGTCCTCCTAAAAATAAATATATCTTTATTTTTCTCACAGTCAGCAAACATAAAAATCATTCTTTTCCATATTTTTTATACACTGAATATGAGTATGCGATTGAAAGAACGATAGCAATAAGCATAACTGTACCGTATATATACATAACAACAAGTCCGTCAAATATCAATGCACATACTGTCATTATAACACCGCTGATAAGTAAAACATATCCACCGAAACGGTTGCTCATGCTCCATGTTTTATCATTAGCCATACTCCATGATGTTCTTATACCGAATGATGAATTTTTCTTTGCTTTCGGCATCATATTTCCGATTAGTATGAATGTCACACCCATTATTGCGGCTATGAATGAATAACTTTCATCAGGCATTGTATCTGCCGAATTATTTGCTGCTGCTTTAAAAACTGTGTAAAGAAGTGCAACCTGCAGAAAAAGAATAACAAAAGTGAGAATGGTCATTGAAGTATCCAGAATTTTTTTATTGTTTCTTCTTTCAACTGCATTTTTATCATCAGAATCCTTATCTTCGGTTTTGTTCTGTTTTTTTGATATAACACCATAGACGATTATCATAAGAATCATCATGGCAGGAAACAAAAAGATTGTTGCTTTTGGATAATATCCGTCGACTGTTCCGTTGAAATCGTAATGCATAGGAACTGAATCAGGTAAGTATTTATATGAAACAGCTGAGATTACGGCTGATATTGCTGTTACTAACCATAAAACCTTATTCTTCATAATTATTACCTCCGAATTGTTTAATCCACATGATAATTTCATCAAATACGCTCGTATTGACTTCATAGTAAATGAAATTTTTCTCCTTGTATTCAAGGATTAAATCCGCCTTTTTCAGCAGTTTCAGATGATATGAAAGACCTGCCGGAACAATGCCTAATTTTTCAGCAATTTCACCTGCATTCATGCGCCCTTCACGGAGCATGGTTAAAATCTCACGTCTCTGAGGGTCTGAAAGAGCCTTGAATGTTTCCGCCATTCCCATAATCATCACTCCTCCCAATCTATTTAAATTTTTCTTTAAATAGATATTACCACACTTTTTTTCAAAAGTCAATAGGTATTTCAAATTTTTTTTAAATAGTTTTGCAAACTATAATATGAATCACCTTTTTGTATTTGTCTCGTAACCGCCCAATAATCCACCACCCTATTTTGTAAAATTAATCCCCGAGTCGCAGCTCGGGGATTAATGTTTCATAATACTTTACAAATTTTCTGTACGGAATCATTCCAGGGCAGAAGTTCATTCAGGATATCAGGATTGGTCAGGAATTCCATACTTGATGGCAAGAAATACTCTGGAAAACTGAATAAGGCATAATTCTTAGGCTGTTCGGGAGATGATTCATGAATCTCTCGGACAGCCTTTTTGTTTATCGAAAACCCCATCACGGCGGATGTATTATTTTTTTATCACGCTCTTGTACAATTAATTATGCTGTGTTATAATAATAAGGAAAATTATATGGAGGAATCATATATGAGTATATTCAAAAAGAAATCCAATTCGGCTCAAATTCCTGCGCCATTTAAAGCAGATGATGTTATGATTGAATCAAGTACCTGCACAGGTGAAAAAACTATCGGTTTCTATGATGCTTCCACTAAAAAACTGATGTTTGCAGAGCTTGTTCGTTCAGAAAAGGACATTCGGGAATTCTATGAAAAATACAATATCCGGTATCAGAAAAAATAAGTTATGCTGTATTATATGTTCAATAAACCGCAGGGATGCGTAACTGCACGTTCTGACAAAATTCATAAAACCGTATTGGATTACTTTCCTCCTGAACTTGCGGAAAAGCTTCATCCTGTCGGCAGGCTTGATAAAAACACCTGCGGACTCCTTATTCTTACTGATGACGGAAATCTTGATTTCACCATAATGCAGCCTGATAAGCACATCAGCAAGACTTATTTTTTCTATGCCATAGGAAATATCACAGAAGAAAAAAAGATGCTTCTTGAACAAGGTGTGCCTATGGTAAATTTCACTACTCGTCCTGCAACATTTAATATCGAAAGAGTATACCACATCAGTGACCTTGAGAAATATATGCCTTCAGAGCGTCGAGAGCGTTATATGAAAAATCCGAATGGTTCAGCATTTTCTGCAACTCTTACAATACACGAGGGCAAAAAACACGAAGTAAAAAGAATGCTTGAATCTATCGGCTGTCGTATCTTTTATCTTCAGCGTATCAGCATAGGCAGGCTGAAGTTGGATGCCTCACTCGCAGAAGGAGAATTCCGTCCTCTGACATCTGATGAAATCGAAATGCTGACAGATAACTCTTAGCTAAAAGTACATATCACATCAAATAACAGATAAAAAAATACCGACCTGCTGTTGTCAGCATATTTTAAGCTGACTAACTAGTCTCTCCTCAAACCATAAACAATGACCGAAATATCGACAAAAGCGAACAAAAGTGATATAATAAAAGTGCAAGGGAAAGAACGAAAAACGATGAAAAAGCTTGCACTTCGGAGGATGTCATGTATAGATTTGAGGAAA
>JAZUKG010000232.1:0-121504 GCA_045643145.1 Lachnospiraceae bacterium
TCCCTCTGCAGATTTTTATATCAATCCAAAGTGTTTAAAAGCCTCCACAATGGCTTTTTCTTTTTCCTGTGGACAAGTAGGCACCCTACCTTCACCTGAACCCACGTTGTAATTTAAACGCTTCTCAAGACCCATTTTATCCTTAATCTGACCGATATAAAGATTGGTTACATTAAAGCCGTATTTCTCTTTAATCCACTTCTTGATATTGCCATATGTCGGCTTTTCATCAGACTCAAATTTCCCTTGATCTAATGAAATCCCTTCTAAATCAACCTTTATGGATACCATCTCATCATCGTTTGCGCATTCCCTAACGAGTAGACAACACGTCTCAACGTGTACCGTATGAGGGAACATATCACATGGTCTTACTCTCTCAATCTGATAACCGTTATTACAAAGTATCTGCAAGTCTCTGGCCAGAGTGGCGCTGTCACAGCTTACATATACGATTTTGTCAGGCTGCATCTTGAGCATGGTATCCAGACACACCTCGTCGCAGCCCTTTCTTGGCGGATCAACGACTATCACATCCGGATGAAGCATGGCATTTTTTGCATCCTTTTTTTGCATATCTTCATAAAAATTCGGTAAAACTTCCTCAGCCTTTCCGACAAAAAACTGCGCATTCTCAATTCCGTTCAGCGTAGCATTTCTCTTGGCATCTTCAATTGCCTGAGGAATAATTTCCACGCCGCAAACATTTTTGGCATTTCTGGCCAAAAACAATGAAATCGTGCCGATACCGCAGTATAAATCCCAAACAGTTTCCTTACCGGTCAGCCCTGCATAATCCAGCGCTGTCTGATAGAGCTTTTGAGTCTGAACAGGATTTACCTGGAAAAAGGATAATGGTGAAATCTGGAATGCCAGATCCTTGATATAATCCGTAATATATCCCTTTCCATAAAGGGGTATGATTTCAATTCCCATAATGACATTGGTTTTCTCCGTATTTACGCTGAGTGAAACAGACTCTATACCACAATCAAGCGCCAAAAGTCTTTCCACTAAGATTTCTGAATTTTTAATACTCTTTCCGTTGATCACCAGACATACCATGACCTGACCTGTGGTAAAACCGGTACGTATTAATACATGTCTGACCAGCCCTTTATGCGATTCCTCCTGATAAGCCGGTATTTTATATTCTTTCATGAAATCCAAAATACATCTTAAAATGGCATCGTTGCAGGAATGCTCCAAATGGCAGTCCGTATTGGCAATAATCGAATGTGTTCTGCCCGCATAGAATCCGGCTATCGGATTTCCTTCTTTGTCTGTTCCGATTGGATACTGTGCCTTATTTCGGTAGCGATACGGATCGTCCATACCGATGATTGGCTCTGTCACGGATTCTACAAAATCCGCATCAAATCCGCCCAAACGAATTAAATTGTTTTTCACTTTGTCTGTTTTGAGCATTAGTTGTTTTTTATAATCCATTGCCATGAGCTGACAACCGCCGCATTTTTTATGCAGCTTGCAAACCGGCTCAATGCGAAAAGGAGAAGGCTTTAACACCTTCTCACATCTGGCATACGCATAATTCTTTTTCGGTTTTGTAATCAATGCCTCAATGGTATCTCCTACCATGGCATCCTTTACAAAAAGTGTGTAACCATCTACTTTTCCAATGCCTTCCCCTTGCATTCCCATGTCTGTAATGGTCACTTCAAGTTTCGTATTTTTCTTAAATTCCATACTCTTTTCCCTTGTTTATTACCTCGATTGTATGCAATCGACATCATTGTTACGATTACTTATTCCAGGCGAGTTGCTCTGACATTGCTTTCCAATAATCTGTTAAATCCCAGCCAGCCTGTTTCTGTAGAATTTTCCAAAAGCTCTGTAAAGGTTTCCAGTTTTGCATCTGTATTATCTGCAAAGTTTAATGCGACTGCTTCCATCAGTGCAGGCTTTTTCGGTGAGCCGTACTCGAGCTCTCCGTGGTGAGCCAAAATACAGTGCTTGAGCTCATTTAACAAACCAACCGGGAATCCGTCAATTTTAGATGCTCTCTCTCCAACCATTTCACTTCCCATTACGATATGTCCCACGAGGTTTCCTACATCGGTATAATCATTCTCAGGGAAGAAAGAAAGCTCTCTTACCTTGCCGATATCATGAAGCATAGCTGCTGAAAGCAGTAAATCTCTCTTTAAAAGCGGATAGGTCGTACAATAATAATCACAAAGCTTTGTTACACTTAAGGTATGCTCCAAAAGGCCGCCTACAAATCCGTGATGTACACTTTTGGCAGCAGAGGATGTCACGAATGCTTTGACAAAGGCCTCATCCTTTACAAAGAAATCCTCTAAAAGTGCCTTTAAATAGGTATTTTCCAGTGACGAAATCACAGATCTTAACTGACTCAGCATTTCATTTCTGTCTTTTTTACTGACCGGAAGATAATCTGCCGGATCGTATTCTCCCTCACGGCACAAACGAATTCTTTTTACATTGACCTGGTTTGCACCCTGGAATACATTGATTTCTCCGTATACTTCGATGTAATCGAGCGCATCAAAGTCTTCTATTCCGGCGCTGTTCGGATCCCAGATTTTTGCATCCATGGTTCCTGTTTTATCCTGAAGCACCACTGTCTCATACGGCTTACCGTTTTTGGTCACCGCACTGATTTTGTGCTTGCATAAATAAATGTCAAATACTCTGTCTCCGTCTCTGTATTCATTAATATATTTCATATCGTTCTCCTAAATCTGTTTCCTTTTATATTTACAAAGCATTTATAGCTTTATTTCATGTCCTGATTTCGATATTTTACGGTGCTTCCTGCAATACCACTTCTACATCTACCGGGATATATTCGGTGCCGTTAAATCTCATAATTCGAATCATAATCGTGGTATTTGGTGCCATGGAAAGCAGGGCACTTCGGTAATCCTTGAAGGATGATACATTGTAATCGCCTAAATGCACGATGACATCTCCTGCCTGAACCCCTGACTTCATTGCCACTGACTGATGAGCCACCTCTGTTACATAAGCTCCATAAGGAACATTCAGCTCAATGTGAGCACCCTCTGTCACATCCATTCCCATGATTCCCAGATATGCTCTCGGTTCATTATTTGACAGTTTCTCAACCAGTGCCTTGATATCTGAAATACCAATCGTAGAAACGGTATTTCCGGTTCCCATATTTTGAATCTTGCTGTTCATGATACCCAGAACATTTTGATCCATATCAATGATAACGCCGCTTCCGTAAGTAGCCATATTCATATCTGTCATGATGACATTGTAGGCAGCATCAATCACATTCAGGGAATTATTGTTTGCAGTTACCATTCCATAAGATACCGATCCGCTGGTTCCGAGCGGTGATCCGACTGCCATTACCGGCTTTCCGAGCGTTGCATCATCCTGTGAACTGCCAAGCTGTGCGATCAGGATTCTGCCTTTGGTTGAAGCCGGAAGCTGATCGAGTCTCACCGTAAAGATAGCCAGTCCTGTCTGTTCATCTCTTTGAACCAGGGTTGCTTCTTCGATATATTTATCACAAAAAGTCACATAGAACTCTTTGGATGAAAAGATCTGTGTACTGTCTGCCAAGATATAGAGCAGCTCTCCGGTGTTTGCTACAATCACACCTGCCGTTTGATTTCTGTTTTCTGTGGTTCCTGCAAACCAGTCTTCTCTTTCCGAAATACCGGTTACGGTCGTCATGAATTTCTGACTGTTTTTTGCAATGGCATAAAGCTGATAGTATAGCGTTTTATAGTCCTCTACACTGTCTCTCGGTACTGTTTCCTGTGCGATAACTTCCTGTACCTGCTGCAAAGCCTCCACTCGGCCCTCTTCCATTGCCTCTTCTCGCATTTGCTCTTCCTGAAGCGCCACAGTCTCTTCTGTCAAAAGCTGCTCCGGCTTTATTTCCATCTGTTCCTCCGGAAATTCCACCTTTTGAATCTCCTTTGGATTTAACAGTCTGTTAATCACCGGCTCGATCAGCAAAATGGTCAGACAGGCAACCAAACCAAATAATACAGCCATAAATACAGTAGTTGCTGTCCTTCGAAACAGTTTCTTTTTGTTAATCGGACGTTCCTTGACCGTCTCCCGGACAAAGGAATATTCCTGATTGTTTTCTTCCATATATCAAATCTCCTTTGAACCAGCGCTATCCTTTTTTGCATATTTTGAATCTGGTAAAATGCTCGGACAAAAGGCTCGGTTTTACAAGTTAAATTCACGAATAAGTATAGCATTTACCATAGAATTTCACAAGAACGCGCCGTAGTATTTTACTTTGAAATATGCTATAATAGGCTGATGTCATGCACACTTTTGGCATGTCAAAAATCATGAACAAGTATTAGAAATCGAGAAATATTATGAATCAAAAAGCACTACACATTTTAGAATACGATAAAATCATTGCCATGCTCGCTGACAAGGCATCTTCCCAACCCGGAAGAGAGATGTGTCTAAAGCTTCATCCCGGCAATCAGTTAGCTCAAATTGAGCTTAGACAAAACCAGACCAAAGATGCTCTTTCCAGACTTTTTAAAAAGAGCGGAATTTCCTTTGGCAACAATCGAGATTTCCATGCAGCCTGTAAAAGACTCGATATCGGAGCCAGTCTTTCTCAGTCTGAGCTTTTACAAATCGCAAATCAGCTGGAAAATGTGGCACGAATCAAAAGCTATGGTCGAATGGAAAAGGAATATACCGATTCCTTATCTGACTTTTTTGAGGAACTAGCGCCGCTTACCAATATTTCAACGGAAATCAGAAGATGTATATTAAGTGAAGATGAAATGGCAGATGATGCCAGCTCAAACCTTCGAAATATCCGAAAAAAGATTGCTTCTGCAGATGCCAAAGTGCATTCGCAGCTGACATCCATGGTAAACGGTTCTTTACGTACTTACCTGATGGAGGCTGTCATTACCATGCGAAATGACAGATATTGTCTTCCGGTAAAGGCAGAGCACAAAGGTCAGGTTCCGGGACTGGTACATGAGCGTTCTTCTACCGGTTCTACTTTATTTATTGAGCCTGCTGCCATCGTGGAACTAAACAATCAGATCAAGCAATACTACGAGGAAGAAAAAGAAGAAATCGAAGTAATTCTCGCAAATCTTTCCGCTATGCTGGCAGAATACAGTCCTGCCATCCTTCGTAACGGAGAACTCATGACTCTTTTGGATTTCATTTTTGCCAAAGCAGCTCTGGCCATGGATATGAATGCCACCCAGCCTGTGTTCAATGAAAAGGGAATTATTCATCTGAGAAAAGCACGTCATCCGCTCCTGGCCAAGGATAAGGTCGTTCCGATTGATGTAACCTTTGGCGAGGACTTTAGACAGCTTATTATTACAGGACCAAATACCGGAGGAAAGACCGTTTCACTAAAAACCGTCGGTCTGTTATGCCTCATGGCTCAGGCAGGACTTCACATTCCTACTCTTGATCGCAGCCAGGTATGTATTTTTTCACAAATTTTTGCAGATATTGGGGATGAGCAAAGTATTGAACAAAGCCTTTCTACCTTCTCTTCTCATATGACAAATATTGTAAGCATTCTCAAAAAGGCGGACAGCAAAAGCCTGTGTCTCTTTGATGAGCTTTGTGCCGGAACCGATCCGACAGAAGGTGCAGCGCTTGCCATTGCAATTTTGAAAACACTATTAAACAAAGGTGCTATGGCTATGGCAACTACCCATTACAGTGAGCTCAAGGTTTATGCCCTGGAAGCAGAAAATGTTCAAAATGCCTGCTGTGAATTTGATGTGGAAACCCTTTCTCCAACCTATCATTTGCTGATTGGTGTTCCCGGAAAAAGTAATGCCTTTGCCATTTCACAAAAGCTCGGACTAAACGCTTCCATCATCGACATGGCCAAAGAGCAGATGACCAGTGAGCAGGAAAGCTTTGAAGACTTGTTATCGACTTTGGAAAACAGCCGTGTTCAGATGCAGCGTGAAAAGGATGCCTTTGAAAAACAAAAACAGGATTTGAAGAATCGTCTCAAAGCCCTGGAAAACAGGGAGAGAAGCATCGATGAAAGAAAGGATGCCATCCTCGAAAAGGCCAACGAAGAGGCCCGTGAAATCCTGAAAGAAGCCAAGGATGTAGCAGATGAAACCATTCGAAGCTTCCAAAAATTTGATGATAACAGCTCCATGAAGGAGATGGAAAATAAACGTACAAACCTTCGTAAACAGATTACACAAAAGGATCAAAAGCTTACTCTGAAGCCGGCCAAACCGGTCAAGGGACAAAAGAAAGCAAAGGTGGAAACCCTTAAACTGGGAGAAAGCGTAAAGGTTCTGTCCATGAACCTGAAAGGAACCGTAAGTTCGCTTCCTGACAACAAGGGCTATCTGTTCGTACAATGCGGTATCATCCGTTCCAAGATTCACATCAGCGATGTAGTTTTGGTACCGGAAGACGATATCAAGGCAACCGGTATTTCTCACTCAAGCTATGGAAAAATTACCATGTCTAAATCTTCGAGTGTCAAAACCGAGATCAATCTTTTAGGTAAAACTGTAGATGAAGCATTAAATGCTTTGGATAAATATTTGGATGATGCCTACATGGCTCATCTTCCGAGTGTCAGAATTGTTCACGGTAAAGGAACCGGTGCTCTGAGAAATGCTGTTCAGAGCCATTTGAGACGCCTGAATTATATCGAATCCTTCCGACTGGGGGAATTTGGTGAAGGCGATGCCGGTGTTACCATTGCCACATTTAAATAACGATAGGGGGTATTGTTTTGGCTTCAAAACAGAAAATTTTAATTGTAGATGACGATGAAAATATTGCAGAGCTTATTTCCCTGTATTTAACCAAGGAATGCTTTGAAACCATGATTTGTAATGACGGAGAATCTGCTCTTTTGGCGGTTCAAAGCTTTCAGCCAAATCTGATTTTGCTGGATTTGATGCTTCCGGGTATCGACGGTTATCAGGTTTGTCGAGAAGTACGTGCCACTCAGAGTACTCCGATTATCATGCTTTCTGCCAAAGGCGAAGTATTTGACAAGGTACTGGGGCTCGAGCTCGGTGCTGATGATTATATGGAAAAACCGTTTGATACCAAGGAACTGGTTGCCAGAGTCAAGGCCGTTCTCAGACGCTTCAAAGTAAGTGCACAGTCACAGGAGCCTGTAGACAACTCTAAAAAGGTGACTTATCCGGATCTTACCATCAACCTTACCAATTATTCTGTTACCTATATGGGAAAGAACGTGGAAATGCCGCCAAAGGAATTGGAGCTTCTCTACTTTTTGGCTTCTTCTCCAAATCAGGTATTTACCAGAGAACAGCTCCTGGATCAAATCTGGGGCTATGAATACATCGGCGATACCAGAACCGTTGACGTACACATCAAACGTGTCAGAGAAAAAATCAGCGATCATGAAAGCTGGAAGCTTTCTACTGTATGGGGTATCGGCTACAAGTTTGAAACCTCAAATTAAAGTCGTGTCAGATTAAAAAGGAAACAGCCATGAAAAAAACTGTATATATCAAATTCGTGGTTGCCTATATTATTTTTGGCCTGTTTAGCTTTATCGTAGTAGCTACCTTTTCCTCTTCCCTGATTCAGGAACGTGTGAAAAGTGAAAATGCCGAGTCCTTATATTCTGAGGCTGCTACCATTTCCCAGACCTATGCTTCTGATTTGTACAACAACGAAATCACCATAGAGTCTGCTTATAATCAGCTACATGCCTTATCAACGTATCTGTCCGCTTCTATTTGGATTGTCAATCCATCCGGAACCGTGCTTTTAAATTCTGAAAAGCTCCCGGACGTGAATCATCCGATAGAAATCCGGGATTTTACTCCGACGATTACCAAGGAGTCATACTTTACAACAGGCAACTTTTTCAACCAATTTGATGATGAAATGCTGATTGTTTTCAGCCCAATCACACTTAATTATAAAATTCAGGGATATGTTATTATTTTCAAACCTCTGACAGATCTGAAATATCAAAGTAACGGTTATTTGACCATCATGTATATTACCATGGGATTATTTATGCTGTTATCTCTGATTATTTTGATCTTCTTTACAGAGATGTTTTATATTCCTCTGAAAAAAATCATTTATGCGACCGAACAATATGCCGGTGGAAATATGCACTATGAATTTAGTGTTGATTCCTCGGATGAAATGGGATATCTGGCAGGTACTCTGTCTTATATGGCCAGCGAAATTGCCAGATCGGAAGACAACCAAAAGAAGTTCGTAGCGAATGTATCTCACGATTTCAGATCTCCTCTTACCTCGATTCGAGGCTACCTGGAGGCGATGCAGGACGGAACCATTCCGCCGGAGCTGTATGAAAAGTATCTGAACATCCTGCTCAATGAAACCGGACGACTGACCAAGCTTACCAACAGCCTGTTGGAGCTCAACAACTTAAATACCAAAGGAATGTCTCTGGATAAAAGCATCTTTGATATGAATACAGTCATTCGAAACACCGTAGCGACCTTTGAAGGAACCTGTGAAAAGAAACAGATTTCCATTTCTCTGATTTTGGTCGGAGAAACGATTATGGTCAATGCAGATATGAGCCGTATTCAGCAGGTTTTATATAATCTTTTGGACAATGCTATCAAGTTTTCCGGTGCGAATACGACAATTACGATTGAAACCAGAGAACAAAAACAAAAGCTGTTTGTCTCTGTAAAGGATATGGGAATCGGAATTCCAAAGGATAGTTTGAATTTGATTTTCGATCGTTTTTACAAAACAGATTTATCCCGTGGTAAGGATAAGAAAGGAACCGGTCTCGGCCTTTCTATTACCAAGGAAATTATCCATGCGCATGGTGAAAATATCAATGTAATTTCTACCGAAGGTGTCGGTACGGAGTTTATTTTCACATTGCCGCTGGTCGATGACGAAAATGAAGATGATACCTAAATGGAAATCCCAGTAGATAATTATCTGCAAGGATTACATTAATAAATACATTTAAAAAGCTCCCAGCGAAATGCTGAGAGCTTTTATTATACACTTTCTTAAATATCTTTACCGTTCCAACAGTAAGTACATAAGTTTTCAGGATCGATTCCGACTGCATCTAACATATCGTCTAAACGATTGTACTGTAAGGTAGTGAAGTTCAGTTCCTTGCGGATTTCTTCTACCATCTGTGCATATTTTTCGCTGTCAGGATCTGCATATACCTGAAGTACTTCATCACTTACATCCTGAGCGCCTTCTAATCTGGCAATGACTCTTCTGGTAATCAAGTCCATTTCAGAAGATGAACGAGAGAAGTTAAGGAATTTACATCCGTAAATCAGCGGCGGACAAGCCGGTCTGATATGTACTTCTTTTGCACCACTCTTGTATAAGAACTCTGTGGTTTCACGAAGCTGTGTTCCACGTACAATAGAGTCGTCAATCAATAATAAACTCTTGTCTTTGATCAAATCATGAACTGCAATCATTTTCATCTTTGCAATCATGTTTCTCTTTTCCTGAACAGTTGGCATAAAGGAACGTGGCCAGGTTGGAGTGTACTTGATAAATGGTCTGGAGAACGGAATTCCTGATTCATTGGAATATCCTACTGCATGAGCAGTTCCTGAGTCAGGTACACCGGCTACGATATCCGGTTTTACGTTATCTCTCTTTGCCATGTTCTTACCACAGTTATAACGCATCTTTTCTACGCTGATGCCTTCATAAGAACTTGACGGATATCCGTAATAAATCCACAGGAAGGTACAAATCTTCATCTTTTTGCCCGGAGCCATCAAGGTTTTTACACCCTTTTCGTCCATGACAACGATTTCACCAGGTCCCAATTCTCTGACAAATTCATATCCTAAATTCTGGAATGCAAAGGATTCAAAAGATAAACAGTATGCTTCATCTTCCTTCTTTCCAACTACGAGAGGAGTTCTTCCGTATTTATCTCTGGCTGCATAAATTCCCTTTGGTGTTAATACCATCAGAGTTAATGAACCTTCGATTAATTCGAGCGCATAATGAATACCATCAATTAAGTTTTCCTTCTGATTGATGATTGCTGCTACAAGCTCTGTCGGGTTGATATCCCCACCACTCATTTCCAGGAAATGTGAATGGTTATTTAAAAAGATCTTTTCTACAATTTCATCTGTGTTATTAATTTTGCTGACTGTTGTAATCGCAAAAGTACCATGATGAGAACGTACAATCAAAGGCTGTGGTTCATAATCAGAAATACATCCGATTGAATACTTACCTTTCATCTTTTGCATATCTTTATCAAATTTGGTACGGAAAGGAGCATTTTCAATGTTATGAATGGCTCTGTCAAAGCCTTTTTCATCATCATATGAAGCCATTCCTCCACGTCTGGTACCAAGATGAGAATGATAATCGGTTCCAAAAAACAAATCAAATAAACTATCTTCTTTTGAAGCTACACCAAATATTCCGCCCATTTCTTCATCCTCCGATTGCATATCTTTTTATCGATTTTCTTTAGTCTGCTAAAGAAAAAAACCAATTCAAATAGTAACACAAATAAAATCGACAAACAAGATACTTCTATTATTTTTTCTTAAAATATTATTCACTCTTCCAGGTCAGTCTGTGAAGCTCTCCGTATTTTTCCAGTGAAGAAAAATCATTCTGGCGAAGCGCCTCATATAAAACTACTGCGACTGAATTTGACAAATTGAGAGATCGAATCTGACTCAGCATCGGAATACGAACACAGGTATCTTCATAATCCACGAGGATTTCTTCCGGAATTCCTGCACTTTCTTTTCCAAACATAATATAGTCATCTTCGCCAAAGGTCACATCCGAATAGGAATGCTTTGCCTTGGTTGTTGCCATCCAAATCTTTGCATTTGGATTTTTTGCCTTGAAATCTTCAAAGTCCAAATAGGTATGAAGTTCCAGCTTATCCCAGTAGTCAAGACCTGCTCGTTTGATTTCCTTTTCACCCAGACGAAATCCCAAAGGCTCGATTAAGTGAAGCGGTGTTCCTGTTGCGACACAGGTTCTTCCTATATTTCCTGTATTTGCCGGTATTTCCGGCTCATGTAATACGATATGCATTTTTCGTCCTCTTTACATGCAATTTATTTCTGTCTAAGCGATTCTACAAACAGCTTTAATCTTCCGATCGCTTCCTTTAAGTCTGCCATAGAATATGCATAAGAAATTCGAAGGAAGCCTTCCCCGCTGTCACCAAAGGCGGTTCCCGGTACGACAGCAACCTTGTGCCCCTGCAAAAAGCGTGTTGCAAATTCTTCACTGGTCATACCAAATTCCTTGATACATGGGAAGATATAAAATGCACCAAACGGTTCAAAGCAGTCAAGTCCCATTTCCTTGAAGGAATGTACCAGGAATCTTCTTCTCTGATTGTATGCTTCGCACATTTCTCTGACATCTTCATCACCATTCTTTAATGCCTCTACTGCCGCATACTGACTGGTAGTCGGTGCACACATAATAGCAAACTGATGAATTTTGGTCATCTGCTGAATAATGGCAGCAGGTCCGCAGGCATAACCCAGTCTCCATCCTGTCATAGCAAAAGCTTTTGAAAAACCGTTAATCAAAATGGTTCTTTCCCTCATGCCTTCAATATTGGTGATAGAAACATGCTCATCCTTGTAAGTAAGCTCTGAATAAATTTCATCAGATAAGATGAATAAATCATGCTTTTCTACTACCTTTGCGATTGCTTCTAAATCTTCCTTTTCCATAATGGCACCGGTTGGGTTGTTAGGAAATGGAAGTACTAAAATTTTACTCTTTGGAGTAATGGCAGCTTCTAATTCCTCTGCTGTTAAACGGAATTCATTTTCTGCCTTTAAGTCAATGATTACCGGCTTTGCACCTGCTAAAATAGCACATGGTTCATAACTTACATAGCTTGGCTGAGGAATAAGTACTTCTTCTCCCTCGCCCGGGTTAATCATTGCACGAAGTGCGATATCAATACCTTCTGATCCGCCGACAGTAATGATAACCTCTGATAACGGCTCATACTGCACATGAATCTTGCGGTTTAAATACTTACAAATCTCTTCTCTCAGTTCCTTCAGTCCTGAGTTAGAGGTGTAGAAGGTACGTCCCTTTTCTAAAGAGTAAATACCTTCGTCACGAATATGCCATGGTGTATCAAAATCCGGTTCACCTACACCAAGGGAAATTGCATCCGGCATTTCTGCTACTAAATCAAAAAATTTACGAATTCCGGATGGTTTTAATTCTACTACCTGTCTAGCTAATGGGTCTCTCATGGGGTAATTTTCATCCTTTCATCCGATAATTTCTGGTTCAAAATTGTACCGTGGTCTTTGTATTTCTTTAAAATGAAATGTGTTGCTGTACTAAGAACAGAATCCAGTGTAGATAATTTATCTGATACAAAGCTGGAAACTTCCTTTAAAGAACGTCCTTCCAAAGATACCAATAAATCATATCCGCCTGAAATAAGATATACAGAATTTACTTCCGGATACTTATAAATTCTTTCAGCGATGTTATCAAATCCCTGTCCTCTCTGAGGTGTTACTCTGACTTCGATCAGGGCTGAAACCTTTTCAATAGAAGTCTTTTCCCAGTCGATTAAAGTATGATATCCGCAGATTACACCTTCTTCTTCGAGTTTCTTTAATTCATTTGCTACATCAATTTCTGCTTCGCCCATAATGATGGCCAGCTCTTTGATGTCGATTCGGCTATTTTTTTCAACAATGGCTAATAATCTTTCTCTCACCTTTTTGATCTCCTTTACTCTTTTATAATCTCACGAATTTGATCCGGCTTTGGTAAGTCCAAATATCGAATCTCCTCGTCATTTACTATCACCTTATCATTGCTGTCTGTCAGCTTACCAATGACTGCTGCAGGAATGTCCATGGACAAAAGCTCTTCTGTCAAAGCCTCTCCGTCCTCGACTGCCAACAGCAAACTGCCTGTAGATAAAAGCTCATACGGATTGATCTGTAAATAATTACAAATCTCCACAACGCTTTGCTTCATTGGTATTTTTTTGATATCAATTGTAAGTCCGGTACCTGCTAGTTTTGACAGTTCCCAAAGAGAAGCAAAAATGCCGCCCTCGCGGATATCTGTCATAAGGCCTGCGCCGGACTTTATGGCGGTGGCAGCCTCAGGTAATATGGACAAGTATTTTTCAAATCCCTTCACCTCTTCTATGAGAGCCTTTGGGAATCTTTCTCTTAGCATATCTTCCTTTTTGGAAGCAATCAGGCTCGCACCCTCCATACCGATGTATTTGGTTACTACGATGTCATAACCTACCGGGCTTTTCTTTTCCTTTGGAGCGGAAACCGGATTTTTCTCGCCTGTCACCATCACAGATATCACCGGACATTTTACTGACTCACTGATCTCCGTATGGCCCGATACGATGGTAACTCCGAGCTCGTTACAAATCGAAACTGCTTCCTCCATCATATTCGAAAGCTTTATTTCTCTGGTTCTTTCTGCCAGGGTAATCGCAATGGATACGGTCCCGGGCGTCGCTCCCTTGGCATATAAATCATTAAAGCCTGCATATAAAGTATGCCTCATCAGAAGCGTTTCTGCAACAGGTAAAGACATAGTTTGACACGCAAAAAGGGCGCAGTCTAACTCTGCGCCTTTTGTTATCCTTTGGTTCTCTTTCACATGCTTATGAATCGAACGATTATATACATTTTCTGATACTTTACCTGGTTTCAATGTCTTTCACCTGACTATATCATGATTTTGTAAAGATTATTCAGCGGCTGCGGCTGCTTCCTGCTGCTGGCGAAGTGCCTCTTCCTGAGCTGCCTGCTGCTGACGGATTGCTTCCTCCTGGGCCTGCTGTGCTGCGAGTGCTGCGGCGGCTGCAGGATCGTTGTAAGTACCTGCATTGATGGCTGCTGCGGTTGCACGGCACTGATCAATACTTCCGGTTGCAATGGCTGCACCGATTGCGGCTGCGGCTGCACCGTTTCCGGTTGCAGTACCGACTGCTGCTGTTCTAGGTACGGCAGAATAACGGCTCTTGTTTACCTGAGTTCTGCTTTCTTCTTTTCCGTCTACGGTTACAATCTTCCAAAGCTCAGCTACATATCCTGTATGTGCTGACTGAACGCTGACATAACCTGCCGGTTTTGAAGAATCTCCTACGACCTTTTCGCCCGGAGCATCTATTTTTTCGATCACCTTGCTTTCATAAGAAACCTTACGATTCGAAGGTCTGGTTTCCTGTCCGTAAATTGTGAAGCATAGATGCTTATCACTGGTAGTATATCCTTCAATATAAATAGGACAATCTAAATTGTTGGTAAACTTAAAGTCCTTGGCAGTTCCACTGATTGCGGCATCTGCAGACGGATCTACATAGTTAACAATCATAGAATGGTTTGAACGCTCTGTTACTTCAAGCTCTGCCAATAATACGGCATTGTAAAGTGTAGTAGAAACCTGGCAAATACCACCGCCTAATGATTCTACAACCAAACCGTTGGCATAAGAACCTGCCATATAATATCCGTTGGCCTCAGTAAAAGGACTAACAGTATTGTACATAGAGAAGGAATCACCCGGGAACAATAAAGTTCCGTTTACCTTGCTGGCACCATTCTTTACGTTACCGCTTCGATTGGTTCCTGATGAAGAATAGCTGGTTGTAAAGGTTCCGAGTACGTCCTTAATTTTAGAAAGCTCTTCTTTGCTTCCTCTCGGTTCAACCACATCTGCTACCGCTTCTAAAGTAACCTGGTCTTCCTGATTCCAGTTCTGGTTCATATATTCACTGATTACCTGTGCTGATTTTTCTGCATTGATTGCTACACCGGTCTGTCCGCCTTCAATGATAAACTCACCGTTTTCTCTTCTCAGACTTCCGTCGGTTGCTTCTACATTATATTCCATGCAGTTATTCTGCACACAGTTTTTAATCATGTTGTCATCAAAACTGATTTCGAGCGGGAATACCTCGTTTTCATGCTCGAGGTCCTTGAGCGCTTTATATCTTTGAACGATATTTCCGGCTTTTCCGAGCTCTCCGGCTTCATCTACTACATGACTGTTGGCCCATTTGATACCAAAATCGCCTGCAGTAAAAGTTGCCTTGTTATCATTCTGGCAGTCTAAAATAATCTGCTTACTTTTCAGTCCCTGAATATATTCATTGACTGCTGCCTCTGCTTCTAAAGTAGTCATACCCGAAACATCAATGTCTCCGATATACACACCTTTTTCAATTGTGTGAAAGGTTCCTGCTGCCTGAGCATTTGTACCCATAAGGCCCATTGTCAGACCCAAAGCCATTAATGCTGCTACTACTTTCAACTTTTTCATGTTCTCTTCCTCTCCAAGATCCCCTATTAGAAAATTCCGATTGCTGAAAGGGCTAACGGAATTACCATTGCAAGGACCAAAACAACTGCTATTACAGTTGCAATGACACGTCTTAATTTGTTATTATTAAACATAGTTATTCACCCCTACGACTTCTATTACTGAAAGGATATTATATATGAAGTTCCCTATTTTTGCAAGTTTTATCGTGTTTGTTCTATGGCTTACCTACGAACTTCGCAAAACCAAAATAAAATCGGACGAAGCCGAAGAATCCTTTTGGGATAAGGAACAAAAGGCCAATCATGTTCGCAAAAAAAGTCTGGAGGATTTGCCTTATGTCCGCTTTGACTTTACGCTCCTGCCCGATGCCGAATCTATTCGTTCTGTTTCTTTAGAAGGCAAAGAAGAAATCCGGGAAAATGCACTCGCTTCCCTGGAAGCTCTCATGGCTCTTCAAAACGAAAAAATACTGAATCTGAACGGCATCTCAAACACTGATGTCAAACTCACCTACGGAACCGCAAACCTGGCTATCCTAACGGAATATGATTTAAACTTTGAGACCTTTTCCAAGCATATCTACCTGTTGGCAAATGCCTTGGATCAGCTCAATCTCTCAGACAAAGCACTGACTATATTAGAAGAAACTCTCTATACCGGTACAGATGTCAGCGGTCATTACAAGCTTTTGGCCAATCTGTATAAACGAAAAGGGCAATCCGAGAAAATTGCCAAATTAAGACAACAGGCCGAAACCTTAACAGGCTTATCCAAAAAATCAATTCTGAATTATTTGGATACTTTATAAGGAAATTTTTCCTGCATAATCTCTTTTGATTTCATCTACATATCGGCTGGCTTCGTTTTTGGTCAGCTTTGTCAAATCATAAGGGCATTCCAACTGATACAGCGCTAAAAGCTTTTCTATCTGTTCAATCTGCTTTTTCATAATCGGGACTTCTCTTTTTACCTGATAATGAAGCTCTACAGACTGAAAAGCCTCCGGTTTTTGATCATAAAACCTTTTTTTCAGCTCCAGATACAAAGCAAAGGTAGCCCGGGCATCCTCTACTGCCCTGTGCGCTTTCATCGGAATATCAAAATACTCACAAAGAGCCGAAAGGCTCTTTTTTTGATCTGCCGGTAAAAAGCTTCTGGCAATCTTGAGAGTATCGACTCCCCTTCGTTCAAAGACGCATCCCTTGGGACTGGCAGATAATACTGCCCTTTTTAGGAAAGCGTAATCATGAATAATATGATGACCCATGATGATATCTTCCTGGCAAAACTCCAAAAAGTCGTCCTTGATTTGTCCAAAATCCTTTTCACCCTTTAACATATCGTCAGTAATACCTGTTAACTTAACGGTATTCGGACTTAATAATCTGCCGGGACAAATCATTTGATGATATTCATCCACGATTTCATCGCCTCTTATTTTAATGGCTCCGATTTCTATAATTTTATCTGTCTTTGTATTAAGACCTGTCATTTCCAGGTCCAGTACAATTCCTTCAAACTGTTCCAATGTAATTCCCTTTCATTTAGGTACAGATTTCTATACGAAATAGTACATCGCATCATAGGTAAGCGGATTTCTGGTCTGATAATCAAACAGACACATCTGCGGCTCTGATAACCTTTCACCGCTTTGTAAATCATAGGTAAAGGTCTCTAAGTGCGTCATTTTAGCTAATGTTCTGGCATCCTTATCCTGATAAAAGGCCGGCAGATACATAAACTGCTTTGCTTCCGATTGATAAAAATCTCTCATCCTTTGTTTGTAGCTTTCCTGATCCGGAGCAAACTCAGGTCTCGTTTTCAGATTCTCTCTCAAATACAAATCAAACATCAGACACTGCTTTGCATATTCGATTTCCTCTAAAGATAACGCCAGGTCTTCTGTCAAAAAGTCCAAGAGTACCTGATATCGATAGCTTCTGGCCGGTGTCTGAATAAAATAGCCGTTCTTTTCAAAAAAATGACCCAGAGCTTCAAAGAAAGCAAACGCATTCGGATATCTTTTTACAAAAGCAGACAGAGTCGTGACAAACTGATTGCTGTTATAGTAGATTTCCACCATTTCCTCGACCTGCTTTAGTTTTCGTATCTCTTCAAATGAAATCCAATTGGTATAAAGCACTTCATAAGGAGGTCTCTGACTGTATACCAGTCCATAGCTCTCCCTTTTTTCATACATTTTAGAGCCTCGCAGCACCTTTAAAAATCCCAGCTGAAGCTGTTCCGGCTTCATCGCATATACATCATTAAAGGATTTTTTAAAGCTTTCCATATCTTCATACGGCAGACCGGCAATTAAATCCAAATGGATATGTATGTTGTTTCCCTCTCGAATGCGTCCGACAATTTGCGATAGCTTTTGTACATCCATACGTCTGTCAATCTCGATAATCGTTTCCGGATTGGTAGACTGCACTCCGATTTCCAGCTGCACGGCTCCCGGCCTAAACTGATTTAACAATGTCAGTTCTTCTTCATCCAGAATATCTGCTGCCACTTCAAAGTGGAAATTGGTAATCCCGTTGTCATGTTCTTTAATATACTTCCATATTTCATATGCATGCTTTTTATTGCAGTTAAAGGTTCTGTCGACAAACTTTACCTGATTTAATTTCTGATCTAAAAAATACTGAAGCTCACTTTTTACTACTTCCAAATCCCTCAGTCTGACTGTCTTATCTATAGAAGATAAACAGTAGCTGCATCGAAACGGACAGCCGCGGCTGGACTCATAGTAAATGATGCGGTTGGTAAAGGGCTCCATATTATCATATAAAAACGGCAGGTCTGTCAGGTTGGTAAGCTCTCTGGCCCTCGTATATATGGGTTTGTTCTCGGTTTCATCCCAAATACAAAGTCCCGGAACATTCTCCATTCGGGCATTGCCAATAACCCTATTACTGTTTTCTGTATCCTTGTTTTCTCGCCAAATCTGTTCGTACTGCGTCATTAATTCATAGAAGGTTTCTTCCCCTTCACCTACCATGACACCTTTTACAAACGGATATTTCATTAAAACCTCATCTGCTCTGTAGCTTACCTCCGGTCCTCCGAGCCAGATAGAGACCTTTGGAAGTAAAAGATGAAGATCTGTAATGATTTTTTCTATATAATCTATATTCCAGATATAGCAGGAAAATCCGATCACATCCATTTTCTGTTCATAGATATCAGCCAGAATATCCTCCATCTGATGATTGATGGTATATTCTCTGATTGCCATATGTTCCTTTAGCAAAGGATTTTTCTTTTGAGCATAGGCTGCGAGAGAATAGACGGCCGGATTTGAATGTATATATTTGGCATTCACTGCTGCTAATACAAATTTCATGTTTTTTACACTACCTTTTATCATCCTGTTTTTCTTTGATAAATTTAGTATAGTTTTATTTTTCTCTTTTCTCAACCCATGCACACAAAAACAGTAAAATATACGAAAAACAGGCCTTTGTTTACAAAAATGTTACAAAACGTACTCAAAAATAGTACATATCATTTTTTCAGTGTGATACAATATATAGTGATATATTTTTGTTATTTGCGAGAATCATCAATTACAGTTTTTACGATAAATAAGGACTAAACTATGAGAAAAAAATTAGCTATTTTTGCAAACGGATGGAGCGATGAACTCCTTCAGAGATTACTGCAGGGAATCAGAAATGTAGCAATTCCTGATTTGGATATTTTCACCTTTTTATCCTATGATGCTTTTGGCTCAGGTGAAAAAGTAAATCAGGGCGAAATCAATATTTTCACACTTCCTGTCATTTCTGATTATGATGCAGTCATCATTTTGGCAAACATCATGAATTCAACACAGGCTCTGCATCAGTTAGTAGAAAAAGTACGTTTAGCCAATGTACCGGCTGTCAGTGTCGGAGTTCCATTTGAAGGACTCATGTACGTTGGAGTAGATGATCTGAGCGGAATGCGTGATTTAGTGTCGCATCTTTTAGATCAGCATGATATTAAAGATGTAGTCTTTATCGGCGGAACCCCGGATCATATCGATTCCAACAGACGTCTAGAAATTACAAAAGAAGAAATGAAAAAACGCGGTTTGACACTAGATGACTCCCATATCTTTTACGGAAACTGGGCTTATATAGAGACCGTAAATATTGTCCATGAACTCTATACGAGAGAGGAAGGACTCCCGGATGCCATCATATGCGCCAATGATGTCACAGCACTGGCAGCTCTGTCACATTTAAATGAAATGAATGTAAAACTGCCGGATTCGGTTGCTGTAACCGGTTATGACTGTATTCAGGACGGCCGATATTTCTATCCTTCTTTGACATCGGTTCAACAGGATTATAATCAGGTCGGAGAAATGTGTTACCGGCTCTTATTTGATCATGCAGATCCAAATATAGAATATGTGGCTACTTCTAAAATGGTGCCGGGCGAAAGCTGCGGATGCCGGGGCAAAGCAGATCACGATCAGGTTCGTAAAGACTTCTGCAGCTCCAGCTATACCAAGCATTTACAGGGAGAACTCCTGATTCAGATGGAAAGAGCCATTGAACAAAGCATTGTAAATTCAAAGGGCTATACTTCTTTAAAGGAAAATCTGTGCAATCACTATTTACGAAACAATATTTTTGAGGGGGATGATTTCTATATCATTCTGAACTCTGACCTTTTCAAAAGTGTACTGGAGGATTTTGACCAGTCACTTTCAGAAGGCTATCAGGGTGAAATGTCTGTACTCGTACCTATGAGAGATAAACAGATTTTAGAGATTGATCGCATGGAGGCCAGCAAAATCGTGCCATGTTATGAAAGTGAAGAGGATGCACATACCTACTATGTTCTGCCACTGCATCATGAACAGTATAGTATCGGATATGTTGTAGTAGTAGACGACCCTCTCCTGGTACAAAGAAATATTTTGTATCCATATGCATCCAGAGTATTGCAGGCATTGTACAACCTTCGAGTAAATATTCATCTCGATATTTTAAATAAAAATCTGATGACTCTGTACAATAAAGATGCCATGACCGGACTCTTTAATCGTTTTGGATATGAAAATTTGGCAATTCCGATGTTTAAAGAAAGTATCGAACACAATAAACCAATGATGGTTGGCTTTGTGGATATTAACCACATGAAGCATATTAATGATAAGTTTGGTCACCTTCAGGGGGATGCGACCATTGTAACAGTAGCCGATGCGATAAGGAAAAATGAAAAAGATGAATGGATCGGTATTCGATATGGTGGTGACGAATTCCTCATCCTTACATTCTGTGAAAATGAAAATGAAGCCAAATCCATCAAACAGGGCATCATTGATAGCGTGGATGTCATTGCCAGAAAGAATGGTCTCGCATACCATCCGAGCATCAGCTGCGGATATGTGATGACAGATCCAAAATCAGACAAAACACTTCAGGATTATATCAAAGAAGCAGATGATATGATGTACGAAATCAAAAGAGAATTACATGCAAAAGAGGGTCGATAGTCGACCCTCTTTCTTTATTTGGAATTATTATCCTCTATTACATGATCAAATGTCCAGGAATGATGATTTACCTCTATAATTCCGGTTCCGCAGTACTGACAGAATTTAGCACCTAAATTGGTAATCGGTGCTCCGCAGTTCGGACAGTTCACACCAATTGCCGAACCCTCTTTTAACAGGCTGACATCCTGTACATAAACGAGTTCTATTTGATACTTTGACTGGAACAGCCTTTCCTTGGTACCACTGACAATCTGACCGGTTGAATCCGTCACATAACGATAATACTGAACCGATGTCTCAAAGGTTACTACACATCTTCCCGATCTCTTTACATAGGAACTGATCTCCGTACGATGCAAAGCAATCGAATCATAATGCATCCTCTGATCCTTATTTTTATAAAATGCAATTTCGTCTTCTAATCTGTTTACTAGTTCCTGACTGCCTTCTCGAAGGAGAGAAGCGTTACCACTGCTGATAGCAGATAAATAAGAAGTTAATACATTCTCTGCTCTGTGCTTCATTTCCTCATAATTAAACTCGGGAAAATCCCTCGTAATACGCGGCAGACAAACACTGGTCATGGCTGAAACTGATTTGGGAGTTCTCGCATACTCCTCTTCCACATTCTGAAATCCCTCTCTCAAGGAATCCGTATGGAAAACTTGTCTGGAAAACTCCCTTACCTTTTTCCTTATCACTAATACAGCGACAGAAATAATTACAATTATAACCAGAATGAGAACCAGCACTACAATCAGGCTAGCTGTCATACTTTATCCTTTCTGATGTCAGATGCAATTACTGAACGATATCATTCTCGTCAAATACATCTCCGCATTCCGGACAGAACTTAGGTGGATTCTTTGGATCCTTTGGTTCCCATCCGCATTTATCACATTTATAAACAGGTTCTCCTGCAGGTTTCTTTGCGCCGCATTCAGCACAGAATTTACCTTTGTTCTGCTTTCCACAGGTTGGGCAAACCCATCCGTCTGCTGTCTGTTCTTCAGGCTTTCTGGCACCACATGTACCACAGAACTTACCTTCATTACCGGCTGCGCCGCAGTTACATGTCCATCCGGCTGCTGCACTTGGAGCCTGCATTGCAGGTGCTGCCTGCTGCATCGGCTGCTGCTGCATTGGCTGCTGAGGCTGCTGCTGCTGTCCCATAGCGAATAATGTGTTTGCATCCATTCCGCCGGCCATATTTGCCATGTTCATTCCTGCGAATGCCATCATAGGGCCTGTAGAAGTATTAGAAGCAGCTGCTTTCATAGCTTCTGCCTGAGCACCAACTAATGTAGCTGCTGCCATATTTGTATTACGAAGAACTGCTGTCTTCTGAAGATCTTTGATCATCTGTTCATCTTCATCAGAAGCCTTAACAGTATTTACACCAAAGGAAGCGATTTCGATACCTCTGGTCTGTCCCCATTTTTCAGATAATACGTTGTTAAGCGCATTTGCAATTTCTTCTGTATGTCCTGGAAGTGCACTGTAACGAACACCCATTGCACTAATCTGTGCAAATGCCGGCTGAAGAGCTGTTAAAAGTTCAGTCTTTAACTGGCTGTCGATTTTGTCTCTGGTATAGCTGTCTGTTACATTTGAACAAACATTTGTATAGAATAATAACGGATCCACAATCTTGTATGAATATTCACCGTTACAACGGATTGAAATATCGATATCAAGACCGATGTTCTGATCTACTACACGGAAAGGAACCGGATTCTGTGTTCCGTATTTATTTCCCATGATTTCCTTTGTATTTACAAAGTAGATTCTCTGATCCTTTGGAGCATCTCCACCAAATGTGAAACGCTTTCCAATGTTTGCAAAAGTCTGTTTAATTCCTTCGCCTAAGCTACCGTAGAAAATACTTGGTTCTGTTGAACTGTCATATACGAATTCTCCCGGTTCTGCACAAACTTCAGTGATCTTTCCCTGATCCACAATAAGCATACACTGACCTTCGTTGATTGCTACGATAGAGCCATTTGTGATGATATTGCTTTCTCCGTTTACATTACTTGAGTTTCTCTTGTCACTTGTTCTTTTCTGTCCCTTTTTTACCAGAACATTTACGTCTAAAGAATCACAGTAAAAAAACTCGCGCCACTGATCTCCTAAAGCTGAAGATGCGGCATTCAATGCTGCTTTAATAAGTCCCATAATGTTCTCCCTTTCTTTTGTCTATAAATTATGATTTATAAAAAGCAGATATTCTCTGCTGATTATCAATGTGATGATCGGTCAGATTTTAAATAACCGATACAATGGATAATTCCTTGTGCTGCGTCATATCAATAAAATTGTCGACACATTTGATTGTCGGTCTGGATAAATAAATCGGGTTGATATAAATGACTTCGCCTTCTAATCCGTTACTGATACGTACTCTCTGTCCGATAAAGGATTTTGAAATATGCTCTAAAAAGGTTAAAATCATTCCAACATCATATTTATCAAAGCTTTCCTGTTCAAAGGTTGCGATGACGTCAAACGGACAAATCGCTTTTCGATGCGGTCTCGGACTGGTCATGGCATCGTAAATGTCTGCGATGGCCACCAGCTTGGCATACTTGGAAATTTTATCACCGGAAAATGCATACGGATAACCGCTTCCGTCACATCTTTCATGATGCATCAGTGCTGCATTTTTTACCTCTTCATGCACATGAATCTGGTCTAATATATGATAACCCTCTATCGGATGACGCTTGATGGCATCAAACTCTGTTTTCGTCAGCTGTCCTGATTTATTTAAAATGGATTCCGGGATTTTAATCTTTCCGATATCTGCAAACAAACCGCAGGAAGTGGCTAAAACTCTTTCCTCCTGATTCATTCCTATCCACTCAGCCAAAATGTTACTGATCATAGAAACAGAAATACAATGCGCATAAGTCGAATTATCAAATTCTCGCATAGTAAGCAGCATATCCATCAAACTGACTGATTTGTTATAAGAATTGTCAATCAATGTCAGAGTCTGTGACAACAAATTTTCCGCGTCCGTAGAGGAATTCATCTCTACAATACGATTCATTCCGGTTTTTAAATTTTCTACATTTTCCTGAAAACTTGCCTTGAACGCTACAAAATCCGGATTGACCTTGATTCTCTCTGTATATGAAAAATCGTCATGCTCTATAACCGGTGCCACTTCTTCTTCGATTCGAATCGAGTAAATGGCGAAAGAATCCAGTTTTTCAATAGTATGTTCTGAAAGGATAACCTTTTTCGGTACAATAAGCTGTCCATCAATCGCAAATATATCTTCCGCGGTAATCATCCCGGGCTTTAAATTTCGAACTAGTATCTTCTTCATACCGAAGGCTCCTTTCCTAGATTTTTAATTGTCAGATAAATCCCTGAAAACACCTATAATTATAGAAGAATTTAAGGGTTGTGTCAACGAAACAAGTCAACAAACATAGCCGTCTAAATCTGCCATTTTGCCAAAAAAAGTAGGGACTATTTCCCTACTTTTTACGGTTTACAATATGTTTTCTTTTCTTTCATTGCTTTAATAAGTTTGAACAGTATATTCCATACTTTCTTCACTTATATTCGGATTAAACTGAAGCACCCATTTTTGATAACTATCTTTCCATTCTTTCTTTACAAAAAATTGTATATTAAGAGTATCCTCTTCAAGCAAATCGTCTAGGTTAACCCATTGCGGAGGAGTAGGAGATGTCATATAGAAAGAATAAACATGTGGTATTTTAATAATATCTTCATTCACATGACAATCTATTTTTTTGAGATTTGATGAAACATAGAATTTTAAATCTATACTTGAGTTCGGTTCAGACTTTATGAATCCTACATAGCTTTCCTGACCATTCCATATCTCGACCTTATTGGACATTTTATAGACTTCTTTCTTATTTAAATTCGCTAGTACTAACGTTTTTGTTTTGATGTCATAAATCGTATTTCCGCTTTTCTTAAGGTATGGATTGGATTTACTTAATACAACCTTTGTAATATAAGAGCTTGTTAATCCTCTATATTCTATTTTTTTCAAAGTTGAAGGTAATGTTACCTTTTTTATCTTGATATCATAAAAAGCCTTTTCTCCGATGATCTTTACTCCCTTTGGTACCTCAATAGTATCCACTCCGGCAAACGCATAAATAACCTTTTTATTGCTTTTTTGAATCAGACAATGGTTTTTTACATAGAATTTTTTTGTGGAGTTTATTTTCATCTGCTTTATTTTAGGACATGCCCAAAATGCTTCCGAACACATACTGGATAACCCAGATGGGAGCTGAACAGATTTTAATTTGGTACATTTCAAAAATGTATATGGATATAGGTCTTTAATCTTTCCGGGAAGTGATACCGATTCTAAGTTATGCATATTGGCAAAGGTAAATTCTTCGATTCTGGTTACACTATTTGGGATATTAAGAGATGTCATATCCGTTTCTTTTTTATTCGGATAATTTCTATTCTCATTATAACACTCGATATCGTCATCATCATATACAATAACAATCTGTCCAAAGATATTTTTATAATCAGAATCATAGTTTACCGGCTTACCACTAACTTCCGGAAGCCAACCTAATCTGGTAACCTTTTTTCCGTCGATATTTTCCGGAATATTCAATGTACTGTGATCTTGATTGATATCTACTTTGATATAATAAATCCAAGCTTTTTTCTTATCCTTGCTAATCACATAATGAAAGGTAAAGGCTCCTTGCTGCTTTGTATATTTTTTCTGACAATTCCATTTTCTGTTTTCTTGGTAATACTCATCCGTTTCCCAGTCTCCCGGCTGTTTCAGCTTTGGCATTTCTTTTTCTTCCATGCCTGTTTCTGTTTTATTTTCGTTGACCTTTGACTCTTTCACTTCCTGATTAGTTTCTGGGATAACGCTTGTATCTTCCTGTGATATTTCTGTATAGCTATCTGCTTCCAAGCTTTCTTCTATATCATTTTGGGATATGATTGTATTTTCACTCACTCCAATATCGCTTGCCATCACAGGACTAACAGATGGTAACAGGATTGCCAAAGACAGGCCTAGACATATCGCTTTTATTTCTCTTTTCATAAATATGTTTCCCCACTTTTTCTGATTATATCTATTCTTTCTGCATTATTCATACTGGAATATACTCCAGTAGTGCTTCCCGTAATAAGAAGATTTTGATGCATTATCCTTATACCATTTCTTGTATGCATTTAAACTTTCCTGATTTCTGGCAGATATTTCAGCTACGTCCGGACAACAGGCATCACCTTCTAAGGTCGGTGGGATTAATCCTTTATAACATATTCTGTCTACACTATATGACTCTGGTTGGCTGGCATCTGACAATACTACACTACAGCCATATCCTGATATGATTTTAAGGTTTGCTGAAATGAACAAAATTTTTTGAACTCCAGTAACCTCAGAATAGGTTCCTACAACACTATCATTACCATCCATATACTCTACCTGATCCGACATATCATATTTTGTAGCCTCTTTACCTAAAATAGCGACTGCTAGATCTTTTGTTTGCTTATTATAAATTGTCTGCCCATCCTTTGCGAAAACAGGATTTGCAGGGTTCACATCAATATCCATTGTATACGGATTTGTAAGAGCATCCATTTCCATATTTTTCAAGCTAGCCGGAAGTATCATTTTCTTTACATTGGTTGCAAAGCAGGCATTGGTTGCGATATCTGTGATTCCTTCCGGAAGGTATAACGGATCTGTTTTAGAGAAAACAAATACTACCTTGTTATCACTTCGTCTTTGCATACAACAGCCATTGATATAAAAAGTTTTACATTTATCAAGTAGCGTTACATTTGATAGGGACGAACAATCACGAAAGGCTTGCGGATCAAAATACTTAAGACTACTTGGAAGCTTAACATTTTTAAGCTTTCTGCAGTTATAAAAAGTTTCAAACTTTAATTCTTTAACCTTATACGGAATATTAATAGTTGTTAATTTTCTCAGACCGGCAAAGGTACACTCTCCAATTTTGGTAATCGTACTTGGAAGCTTTATTGTCTGAATATCTCCATAGTAGTTTCTAATTTTTTTACTGGTAGCTCTATCTATAGAACCATCTTCATTATGCATAACCTCTACAATTGAACCAAATACATTTTTACAATAATAATCATCTTTTTCATATCTGGCGTCATATCCGATTCTTGTAACCTTTTTGCCATCTAATTTCTTTGGAACATTCATATTTTGATGTCCCTTTTTATTTGTGACACGAATGAAGTAAATCCAAGCCTCTTTTCCATTTTTAGATGGAATATAATGATAAATAAAAGGGCCCACCTTTTTCTCACAAAAGGTACCATAATCCCAAAATTTAGATTCTTTTTTGAACTCTTTTTCCCATCTTTCAATTTTTGCATCAAACTCCGCTTGGCTTTCTCCAAGGCTTGGTATGGTGAAACTTTCAGAAAACTCATTTGTAGTTTGCAAATCAGCTTCCGGAATTTCTGTATCGACTGGGACAGGAATTTCATTTGTTTCGACTGCCGGTTCTGTGGATACTGTTACTTCATCACTTGTCAGCGATTCTAAGAAAACAGCATTCTCACTTACGGTTTCTTCCTGCACGATTTCCTGTGCTCTGACTACATTTGTACCGGATACCGGCAACAAAGTGATTGCACTAAGTGCCATCAATCCTACTAATACTTTCTTTTTCATGAATTCTCCCTTTTTCACAATTAATGTATTATTTTGCGCATTTTATTCCTTCATCACAAACTTAAACTTGTTACTCACTACTACTCATTTACGACATTTCTGCTCTCACCCTTTAAAAAGGCTTCGATGTTCAAATATACTTCATGAACCAATCGGTTTCTGGCCTGAGTAGAAGCCCATGCCATATGCGGTGTAATAATCAGCTTGTTAGAATCCTTGATCTGATACAGTTTGTCATCCTCTTTAATCGGTTCGTTCTTTATGACATCAAGCCCTGCTGCCGCGATTTCTCCGTTTACCAGTCCATCGTATAAAGCATCATTATCCACGACATCTCCTCTGGCAACATTAATTAAAATTGCATCCTTTTTCATAAGGCCTAATGCTTTTTCATCAATGAAATGTCTGGTTAAATCAGATAACGGACAATGAAGCGATACCACATCTGCTCTTTGCAAAAGTTCTTCCTTGCTTACGCTTTCATATTCAGTTACTTTGCTGTTTCCGGTTACCGAATGGAAAATCACATGGCAGCCAAAGGCGTCAGCAATTTTTGCTACCTTCTGACCGATATTTCCCATACCTACGATTCCCCATGTCATACCTTCTAACTCTGAAAACGGGAGATCAAAGTTTGAGAAACGATCCTGAGCGGCATATTCACCGTCCTTTACATAGTGATCATAATGCTTTAAATGCTCTAACAGATATAAAGCAAGTGCGATGGTATGCTGAGCCACTGCCGGAGTGGAATAATCTTTGACATTTGCCACTTTGATTCCGCGTTTTTTGCAGTATTCCAAATCCACATTATCAAAGCCGGTTGCAAATTCGCAAATCAGTTTTACATTTGGATTTTGCTTCAAAGTCTCTTCGTTTAGCGGAGTTTTATTGGCAATGATAATATCTGCATCTTCGATATGCTCAACTGCAGTTTCCTTTACGGTATTTCTGTAATATACGACTTCTCCAAAGTCTTCAAAGCAGGAAACATCAACATCTGTTCCTACACTGTTTCTTTCTAAAATACTAATTTTCATAATGGGCTCCTTTTGTGCTTTTTTCGCTATTTATCTTATCATACTTCTACTTATTTTAGAATGCGGCTATCATAAAAAATCCCCCGATGAAATTCATCGGGGGATTCATAGCCGAAAATATCAAATTATAATCTCTTTAAAAGTTCTTCTCTCTGAGCTTCAAATCCAGGCTTGCCAAGAAGAGCAAACATGTTCTTTTTGTAGCTTTCTACACCCGGCTGGTTGAATGGATTTACACCCAGGATGTATCCGCTGACACCACAAGCAAATTCAAAGAAGTAGAATAACTGTCCTAAATAGAATTCACTTACTTCAGGAATCTGAACCTTAAGGTTTGGAACCTGACCATCTGTATGAGCGAGGATGGTTCCGTTCATTGCTGATTTGTTTACGAAATCAACAGTCTTTCCTGTTAAGTAGTTCAGTCCGTCAAGGTCAACTGCTTCTTCTTCGATGATGATTTCTTCACGAGAAGTTTCAATATCGACTACAGTTTCAAACATATTTCTGGTACCGTCCTGAATGAACTGTCCCATAGAATGAAGGTCTGTGGTTAAATCTACGCTGGAAGGATAAATACCCTTCTGATCCTTACCTTCTGATTCACCGTAAAGCTGTTTCCACCATTCAGCTACGTAGTGGAAGCATGGTTCATAGTTTGCCAGGATTTCAATGCTCTTACCCTTACGGTTGAGTGCATTACGAACTGCTGCATATTTCAGTGCATCATTATCTTCAAATGCATTGTTAAGAGCCATTTCTCTACCGCTGGCAGCACCTTCCATCAGTTTATCAATATCAGCACCTGAAACAGCGATTGGTAAAAGTCCTACTGCTGTTAATACTGAGAAACGTCCTCCGATATCATCCGGAACTACGAATGATTCAAAGCCTTCTTCTGTAGCCAGGTTCTTTAATGATCCCTTTGCTTTATCTGTTGTTGCATAAATTCTCTTTGCAGCTTCTTCCTTACCATACTTTTCTACTAAAAGCTTACGAAGTACACGGAATGCGATAGCAGGCTCTGTAGTAGTACCTGATTTAGAAATCATGTTGATAGAGAAATCTCTGTCGCCGATTACCTGTACTAAATGTTTTAAATAAGTTGAGCTGATTGAGTTACCAACGAAATAAATTTCAGGTGTCTTTCTCTGATCCTTTGGAAGACAGTTATAAAAGCTGTGACGAAGGAATTCGATGGCAGCTCTGGCTCCGAGGTAAGAACCACCGATACCGATTACTAATAAAACTTCTGAATCAGACTGAATCTTAGCTGCTGCCTTTTTGATTCTGTCAAATTCTTCTTTATCATAATTTACCGGAAGATCAATCCATCCCAGGAAATCATTGCCGGCTCCTGTTTTTGAAACTAAAAGTTCTTTGGCATCTTCTGCCTGCTTCTTCATAAGAGCTACTTCTGCTTCGCTGACAAATGAAGTTGCTTTTGAATAATCAAAAGTTACTTTATTACTCATTCTTGTATATCTCCTTTTCTGATTTTAAGGATACGTGCGAATTGCACATTTATGTACCCCAAACAGCATAATTGTAACAAATAATACTTTTTATTTCAATACGGTTTTATATACTTATATCAATTCCAACGGATACACTAGGTGCTTCCGATACGGATATTCCGATACTTGGCAGACTTTCCGGCGGACGGTCAAATCCGGTTGTTGTTTCTTTTGCCATTTTGTCAAATATGTATTTCAGATACTCATTGTCCGCCTGAGTCATATCCTTCATTTCCTTGCAGCGGTGTTTGATTTTGAGCATTTTTAAATCCGACGGATCCATATCCTTATTGGCAGTACCGGCAATCCCTTCTGTCAGTTCTTCCAGTCCCATATCCTCCATAAAGGATTTTAATTCTTCTGCCATTTCATCCATCATCTGAGACATTTCCTCAGCAATCATATCCCCGAGTTCTTCCTGACTGATTTGCATGAGAGCATCCATATTGTCCTGAATGGAAATCTGCAAATCCTCAATGTCCTCAACGCGAAGCGGCATATCTTCATATGCTTCTTCATATTCTTCCGGTGGATATTCTTCTAAATCCTCTTCTTCGAGCTGTTCTTCTTCCTCTTGTTTTTCAATATCTTCTACTCTGTCTTCTTTTTCCTCATAGCAAGGACCTTTTCCTGCCTTGATGAGTTCTTCTTCTAACAGATGTCTTTCCTTTTTCTTGGCCACCCTTTCCATAGACTGTGCATGGGTGATTGCTGCCTGAACTTCTTCTTTATCATAACCCTTTTGGCTCAGTAAATTTTTCAGTCTTTGTACTTCTCTTCTGGCTTTTCCCACAGCAGCTCTTGCATTAGAACTGGTTTTACTGCGCAGGATTTGAGAGGAAATACCTTTCATATCGTAACGAAGCTTTTTCACCTGCAAGGACGCATCCTTTGACTTTGCTCTGGTTTGACTGAGCATCTGCGAATACGTTTTGGAACTGTCGAGAACGGATTGTGATATCCCTTGGAATACCTTTTGTCCTGCTGCATTTTTAGTCTGAATGACATTCTGACTTTCTTGCAGGGTTCTTTGTTTGGCTTTGAGGGATTGTCTTTGAGAAGATGTGAGCGCCTGTTCTTTTTGACCGAAGCTACCGGTTTGCTTTACGCCGGTTTGAATCTGACGCGTCATATTTGCGATATTCTGATTATTTCTTTTAGAAAACATCAAAGCATTGGTTTGCTTAAAACCGACAAGCATAAAAAAACCTCCCTTCAGTCAACTGCCAATTCGGGAATTCGGTGACCAAAAAAGGGAGAATATAAGTACTAAAAATCAAACCTACAGAGTCTCATCCATGAACTGTAAGTGATGATATGTCAGCCGAATTCCGTTTCAGCAGTAAAGATATATTTATTATAAACCTTCTTTATGTAAATGAAAAGAGGGTTATTTACTATTTATCGTGTTTTTGATAAAATGCTAGGAAAGATATCGTAGAAAGAAGGGTATATTATGTTATATAAAACTCAAGGCGTTTGTGCAAGAAGTATTGATATTGAAGTAGAAAACGGAATCATCAAATCCGTATTTTTTGAAGGCGGATGTAATGGAAATACACAGGGCGTTGCCCGCCTGGTAGAAGGCATGAAAAAAGAGGATGCCATCGCAAAATTAGAAGGCATTCGTTGCGGTTTCAAGAGTACTTCCTGCCCGGACCAGTTAGCTCAGGCATTAAAAACTATGTAAAGGATTTTCACTATGAAAAAAATCGTACTGACAGGTGGCGGAACAGCCGGCCATGTAACTCCAAATATTGCTTTATTACCAAAATTGAAAGAGCTGGGGTATGAAGTATCTTATATCGGTTCTTATGAAGGAATCGAGAAAAAGCTGATTACGGATTTTGATATTCCGTATCACGGAATCTCTACCGGAAAACTCAGACGTTATTTTGATGTAAAGAATTTTTCAGATCCTTTTCGTGTTATGAAGGGATTTGCTCAGGCAAAAAAGATTTTAAAAGAAATCAATCCGGACATCGTTTTCAGCAAGGGCGGATTTGTATCCGTTCCGGTTGTCAGAGCGGCAGCAGCCTTAAAGATTCCATGTATTATTCATGAATCGGATATGACTCCTGGACTTGCCAACAAGCTTTGTATTCCGGTAGCAACCAAAGTTTGCTGTAACTTCCCGGAAACCTTAAATAATCTTCCGGAGGATAAAGCAGTACTTACCGGTTCTCCGATTCGTGCTGAACTTTTAAAAGGTAATAAAATCGCAGGACTTGATCTTTGCGGTTTCACATCAGATAAACCGGTGATTATGGTTATCGGTGGTTCTTTAGGTGCAGCCAATGTCAACAAAGCAGTCAGAGACTGCCTGGACAAAATCCTCGAAGATTTCCAGGTGGTTCATGTATGCGGACATGAAAAAGTCGACAATCTTTTATTAAACAAAAAAGGCTACAAGCAGTTTGAATATGTAAAAACTGAACTGAAAGATTTATTTGCCATGTCAGATTTGGTCATCAGCCGAGCAGGTGCCAATGCCATCTGCGAGCTTTTAGCCATGCAAAAACCGAATCTGTTAATTCCTTTAGTAGCCGGCTCGAGAGGAGACCAGGTGTTAAATGCCAAGTCCTTTGAACAACAGGGCTTTTCGATGGTTTTACCAGAGGATGATATTGAAGGAACGGTTTTGGTAGATAAAATCAAAGAATTGTATGAAAAGAAAGACAGCTTTATTGAAACCATGAAAACAAGTGATCAGTTATCTTCGATTGACACCATCATCGGTCTCATTGAAGATACCGTAAATTAGGAAAGACAAAAAGAAAAACTCTTATCCAATAAGTTAATTAGGGGATAGGAGTTTTTTTGGGGGAGTGATTTGCTATATGAAAAGTGTATCATACAGCATACCACAAAATGTACCTCAAATTTTTCTATTTTTCAAAAGGAATTCGAATAATGGAAAGAGTTCCTTTTCCCGGCATACTGGTTACTATCAAATCACCGCCGCATACCGTCGTCAGTCTCATTCTGACATTTCTGACACCTACATGTGCTCTGTCTTCCTGCTTATTCATTTTCAGTTCTTCAAAAAATTCTTCTTCACCTTTTAGGTTTCCCAGTTCCCTTCCACCGGCAAAGGTCTGACTCGGATCAAAGCCAATTCCATCATCCTCTACTCGAATTTCAATCCAGGAATCTCCAATGTGTCGATGCAGTAAATACGGAGGAAGCGGCATATATTTATCCAGTATTTCATCTTCAGCAAGCGGCTTATCTGTTTTGCTATGGTAATGCGATGAAATATGTACGGTTCCGCCTTCCTGTCTTTGGCAGACTCCATGCTTTACCGCATTTTCTACAATTGGCTGGAGCGTTAATGTCGGGAGATCAAATTCTGTTTCTTCCAAGTCCCATTCGACCTTCAGTCGGTCCTGAAAACGCATCTTTTCCAGCGATAAATAATTTTTTACATATTCTAATTCTCGTTCAAAAGTCACACAGCCCTGTATTTCCAGACCCTCAAGGTTACTTCGAAGAAATCCTGTAAATTCTTTAACCGCTTTGGCAGCAGCCTCCGGATCCTTGGTACAAAGATGATGAATAGCTCCTAATGAATTAAAAATAAAATGCGGCGCCATTTGCGATAGGGTAATACGAATTCGAATATCTGCGAGCGCTGCTTCTTTTTCGGCCAGCTTGATGTAATTATCTCGATATGACGCTACAAACATGCCGTACATTGCAATGGTGATTGCAAAGTTTGACAGCGATATTCCGTAAAAGAAGTACTGCAGTATGGTAGCCAAAAACGGCAATACAATATAAGAAAGCAGAGAAAAGAAAACAAATCTCGGAATATGCTTTCGGTTAATTAAAATCGCTACAAAATTAATCGCAAATACCATCCAGGACCATATGATTAAAAGCGGATATCCCGGCGCTCTGCGGTATAGGTTGTAATGATCAAAATAATAACAAACCGGAACAAAGAGATTGAGAATTAATACCCCGGTTTCGATCGCATAAATAAACTTAACCAAGGTAACAAACGGTTTCATTTTTTCCTGATGCTCTGCATCTAATCGGCTTTGTAAATAAAGGGTAAAAAGAATGGATATGTAAAATCCGCACAAGAATACAAAGAAGTTGCTGATAATCACGGCAATTCGATTTGCTATATCAGGGTCTCCTCTAAAGGCTCTGGCCGTGACATCAAAAATAAGAAGCAGAAAGTTTGCTGTTTGCATACGCAGTAAATACTTTCTGCTTCCGTTTACATCCCGTTTGTCCAGCAAATAAAATATAATAATTAAGCTGATAAACAAACAGTTACTTAATTCTAAAGCGATATGAATAATGTTTAAATAAGAAGCTTGCATACTTTTTATCTCCGTTACTGATAAAGACTACCTAAAGTATACTCTCCCCAGGAATATTCTTCCATATATTTTCCGCAAAAAGAATTGATTGCATCAATATCTCCTTTGCGATAATCATATAAATCACAGCTAATCTGTGTGATATCCACAGCATAGGAATTAAATCCCATTTTTAATATGCTGGACAATCCGGCCTGCTGCAAGCTGGCTTTCATATCCGACAAAATATTGTTTAAATATTTCTGAGTCTTTCGATCATAATCCTGATCTTCAAACAAGACTCGACAGATTTCCTTTCTGTCAATCGGAATTCCGCCTCTGTCAATCAGATAAGCAAACGCTTCTTTGGACTTACTTCTGTTAAATCGAATTTCCTCTCCTTTATATAATAAATGGAAAGATCCAAAGGTAATTACCTGGATATCCGGCTTGTCTGCTTCCGGTTTTGCGGTTTCACCCACTGGAAAACGCAGAAGCTTTAGCTCTTCTTCTATCTGTTCCTTATCGACCGGCTTCATCAAATATCCGCTCGAACGAAGCTTGGATGCCTGCGGTCCGTACTGCATATATCCGGTTGCAAATATGATATTGACATACGGATGATACTGCTTTAACTGCTTTGCCAGTGAAATGCCATTCATAACCGGCATCTCAATATCCAAAAATGCGACATCCACCGGATTATTCTTGGCATATTCCAGTGCATCCTTTGAAAACTGAAAGGTCTGCACATGATCCTTGGGTGCGCACTCTGTCAGCATTTCATCCATAGCCTGAATATTTATAAGTTCGTCATCTACTGCAATGATGTTCATAGTCGTTACCTGCTAGATTATATTTTTACACCTTTGCACATCCTTGTTATAAGGCAATCATCAAGTTCCTTCTTTGTAGGTATACCATATGCCATACCACAAAGTGTACCTCAAACCGTTTATTTCAGAACAAACTTATCAATTACTTCTACGATTCCGTTCTCATCATTGGAAGCAGTGATATAATCGGCTACTTCTTTGACCGGCGGCTGTGCATTTGCCATAGCTACTCCAACCTTTGCATACTGAATCATTGTCATATCATTAAAACCATCGCCGCAGCAAATGGCGTTATCTCTGGTAAGTCCTACACTGGTAAGCATACGATCCAGTGAGGTTGCCTTGTCCACATTCTTTGGCATGATTTCTATAAAGAACGGCTCAGAACGATACACACTGATAATATCTCCGTATTTTGCATTTAATGCATCCTCATGCTCTTTGGCAATTTCCGGATTTGCTGTCATAAGACACTTATTTAGACTGTAATCCTTGTAAGTCAAAAAGTCTGAAACCTTTTTCACTCTCATGCTGTTGATGCGAGATTCCAGTTCAATATATTCGTCACTTCTGGTTCCTAAAATAATGTCCTCTCCCATATAAGTAATCAGTCCCAGGTCGTGCTTTTTCGCATACTGATATACACCGGATACCACATCGGAAGGAAGGGTTTTCTGGAATACAATTTCTCCTGTTTTACAGTTAATAATACGACCGCCGTTAAATGACAATAAATATCCGCCGTACTTTTCAAGTTCCAGTTCATCGGCGCATTTTCTCATTCCCGGAGCAGGTCTTCCGGAAGCTAAAATCACTTTATGACCTCGCTTCATGATTTCAATGATTCCCTGTTTGGTTTCCGGGGTAATTTCCTTGTTGGAATTGGTTAATGTGCCGTCAATATCCAATACTAATACTTTTGTGTCTGATGGGTTCATATTTTCCTCTTTCTATGAACTACTCACAACCGACTGCGTCGGATGGAGTATTCTTACTAAACTCTCATAAAATAATCTAGGCAATGGATGCGTTTTTTCATGAAGTGAGAACGTCCTTGGAAGGACAACATTCATCCATCTGCCGTCTGTATTCAGAAACATTATTAACGAACTTTGTCCACAAATATGTTATCGAAAATGCCCTCGAATGTAAAGAATTATCCTTGCAAAAAACAGAAAGAATAGATATGATATTAACAGTAAGAAATCACGAAAAAACAGGTGATTTTGAGAAATTGTATCAAGTTTTCTATGAAAACTTGATATGTAGCCCGAGCCAATCAGCATGGCTGATTTTTGCATGGCGAGGGTTCAAGATAAAGGAGACGAGAAAATGAGATACCAGTTTATTGGTGAAATCACACAGGAAAATGATCAGAAAATGATTCATATTCCTTTTAATGTATGGGAAGTATGTGATAGCCAGGGTGTTCTTTCTGCAAAAGGAAACATAAATGGAGTTCCTTTTCTTTGCACCTTAGAACCTCTCGGAAAAGGAATGTATTTTATCCCGGTTACAGATGAAATGACAGCAAATGTTACAGAGCCGTATGTAATTACCTTCCGTATTTTGGAAAGAGTAACTCATATGAGCGGAATGAGTCCATATACACTTCAAAATCCGATTCGTAAGATTGACAGCATGAAACTGATTACTCAGCCAAACGACGGACTTTGCGGACAGACCTGTATCGCAATGCTCGCAGGAGTTTCTTTAGATGATGCCTGTGAAATCATGCACTGCAGAGACTGGCAGGCAAGTATGGGTAAGATGGTAGATACCCTGGATTATTTAGGTCTGGCGCATTCAGATGTCATCCAGTACACACAGGGCGCAGAAGTGGAACTTCCAAAATGTGCTATCTTGATGGAAAAGATGGGACGTTACAGCCACTACCTGGTTTATTATGATGGAACCTATTATGATCCGACTATGGGAATTTTGGAAGGCTTCAACATGAGCAATCTGGTAGGATATTTGGAAATTACTACCTTTTAATATTCATAAAGTACAAAAGAATAGGTAAGTGTCAAGGAGAGTTTCTATGACAGAGGGTAAAAAAGCAAAGAAACTAATTGGGTTATTGGTATTGGTATTTTTGATTCTTCTTCCAGCACTTAACACACAGGCAGCCACACTAAAGATGAATTATAAAAAGAAAATCATGTTGGTGGGAGATACCTGTAAACTTAGAACCAATGCTTCCAATAACAAGGTTACATTTAAATCCGGCAATCGAAAAATCGCTTCTGTATCAAAAAGCGGTGAAGTAAAGGCAAAAAAAGCCGGAAAGGTAGTCATCAGTGCTACTTATAACAAGAAAAAATGCTCCTGCATCGTCGTGGTTAAGGATACCGTAGATGTAATCGTTTTTGCAGGACAAAGTAATATGACAGGCGCCGGAAATGCTTCCATGGCACCTAAATTAACGGATTGTGCCGGTTTGGCATATCACCCGGTTACCAACAAGAAACAATTCACACCGATTGAAGAGCCTTTTGGTCGCGGTGAGGATGACAATTATTTTTACAATGGTGACTTCGCTCAAGGTTCCATGGTAACCAGCTTTGTAAATCATTATTATTCCAAAACAAAAACTCCTGTCATCGCAGTGCCTGCAGCATATGCCGGAAGCGGCAGCGTTTCCTGGGCCGGTGGACCTGATGTTGAAAATCCCAGATATTTAGGAGTCATCAATCGAATCAAAGGTGCCACAAACCTGGCCAAGAAGAAAGGCTTTACGATTAGACACACGTATATGGTTTGGATGCAGGGAGAAAATGATGCTTTTGCCAGAATGAACAGTGCAAAGCACAAAGCCAATATCAAGAGTCTTTACAAGAACATTTCTGCCAAGACTGCTTTAGAAGCAATTATGGTAATTCAGATTCCGAGCTACTACAACGGATCCTATTTCAATGGTGTGGATATGGGATTTGATATCGGAAAGAGATATGAAGCAATTCAAAAGGCACAGCTGGAAATGTGTCAGGAAGATCCGCATTTAATTCTCATTTCTCAAAAAGCGGCTGCTATACCAAAGTCTCAGCTGAAAGAAGACGGTATTCATTTAGAGCAATCAGCCCTCAATCAGGTGGGAAAAGATGCCGGATTGAAAGCTGCTGCTTATGCAAATTCGCATTAATAAAATATAAAATCATAGATAAAAACCCCCTTCATTATCGAAGGGGGTTTTTCGAGCTTAGTGTCCGCTGCGTTTTTCATGGAGCGAGAGCGTCTTTGGAATGTTTTACATATCATAATTTTCTGCGATCGGGAATCCCAGCTGAATGATGAAGAACTGTCCGTCGTTCATGACCTCCATATTTCCTCCCATAGCCTTCATTACCTTTTCGACTATTTTTAGCCCGATTTTTGTACTTTCTACATGAGAAATATCTGCTTTGATTCCGTTTTGAACCATCAAAACAAATTCCTTTTCTGAAAAGATATGATTGATATATACCGGTACAGAAGGATCTCCGTACTTTTTCATATTGTGGAATACATTATCAAAAATTCTGGCGAATTCCTCCGAATCGATTTTCACCTTAAAAGCTTCCGAGATTTCTTCAAAGGAAACAACAAATCCCTGACTGATAATATATGCTATGTGTTCCTTTAGAACCGCATTAAATAATACTTTTCCGTCCACTTCAATCTGTTTTTCCAAAAGTTCCTCTTTACCAAATGCCAAAAAGTATTTAAACAGCTTATCGGTTGTATCCTTCATCAAAAAGGCATTGGTTCTGGCTTTTTCAATGTATTCTTTTAATTCTTCCTGTGACTGGTATTTTTCTCTGGATAAAATCTCTAAATATCCGATCTGTCTGGTAAGCGGTGTTCTCAGGTCATGAGACATAGCTGTAATCAGCTCATGATTCGCACTGATGGCTTCTCTTTCTGTCTGCATTCGTTCCATAACATGTTCCCGCATCTGGTTAATACCTTCTCCGATTTGACAGATTTCATCACTACCTTCTACCGTCATTTCTGCATCCAGCAGATCTCCTTTTTTCAAACGGGCTATCTCATCTCTGAGTCTGATAATCGCCTGGATTCTTCCTCTCATCATAAAGATAAAGGATGCTGCGAATATAAAAATCGCAAAGAGAGAAGATACGACAAATGCCAGTTCAAAATATTTTACTTCCACTAAGGAATTTCGATATAAATTCCACTTCCATGTGCCATAAACCGCAAATAAAACTGCAATTGCTATGAGTGCTGAAAAAAAGCTTTTTAGCAGCATCATTCTATAAATCTTTGAAGCATAGATTTTAACCGGTTTTTTCTTGTCCTTTTTAATCAATGAAATATCCTCTTCCCCATTTATTCTTGATAAAATCTTCCTGCGAGTCATCATCTTTTAACTTTTCTCTCAAGTTTCGAATATGTACCATAACCGTATTACTTGAGGTTGGAAGGAACGGATCTTTCCAAATGGTTTCGTAAATCTGCTGAAGAGAGAATACCTTTCCTCGGTTCTCTGTTAATAAAACCAAAATGCTGTATTCGGTATTGGTTAAATCCAGTTCTTCACCGTTTTTCGTAACTGTTAAATGATCCTTGTCAATCACATAATCATTAAATAAAATCTGATTTGCCTCTTTTGTACCGGCCTGATTTCCGTATTGACGATATCTGCGAATCAGTCCTCCTACTCTGGCAATCAGCTCAGTATATGAGAACGGCTTTTGCATATAGTCGTCTCCTCCCGCCAAAAAGCCTTCTACCAGGTCAGTTTCTCTGTTTTTTGCTGTTAAAAAGAGAACCGGCGCCTGAGAAAATTCTCTGATTTTCTTGCAAACATCATATCCGTCAAGTCCCGGCATCATAACATCAAGTACCATAAGATCAAAAGAAGTATCTTCCTCTTCTAATGTCTTGAGTGCTGCAATTCCGTCTTCACAGCAGGTTACATTGTACCCTTCACTAGCCAAAAGTACTCTGACAATTTCTCTGATTTCTGAATCATCATCCACTACTAAAATATTACCTGTCTTCATCCTCTGTCTCCTTTATTAACCACTCTTTTTCTTCTTGACTTAAATATGGTAAAATTTCTTTTCTCACCTTGGCATGATATGCATGCAAAAGCTCTTTATCCCTGCTTGTCAGCATATCCCATAAAATAGCATCCCGGTCAAACGGGACCAAGGTTAACGGCTCAAAGCCCAGAAACTGACCATATGAATTTTCTTCTTTTTCCACACATACGATTAAATTTTCCAATCGTATCCCGTATTTACCGTCAATGTATACTCCCGGTTCGTCCGAGGTAATCATTCCCGGTGCAAACGCACATCCCGATTCACTCTTTCTGAATGCATTCGGTCCCTCATGCACATTTAACAGATATCCTACGCCGTGCCCGGTTCCGTGACGATAATCCAGCCCCAGTTTATACAAAGGCTCTCTGGCCAGCTGGTCTAAATGATATCCCTTGGAACCTTTAATAAATACCGCATCCATCAGTCTTAAATTTCCCATAAGCACCGCGGTATAGCTGGTTTTTTCTTCCGCGCTCAGCGCTCCCAAAGCAACCGTTCGGGTAATATCCGTAGTACCAAACTCATAGTGTCCTCCGGTATCGCAAAGTACAAATCCCTTTGACTCCAGACTGACATTGGTATCTTCTTTTGCTTCGTAATGCACAATTGCGCCGTGCTCTTTATAAGCGATAATCGGTGCAAAGCTTTGATATAAATATCCCGGCATTTCCTGTCGAAGCGTCTCTAAATACTTTGCTGCGTCCATTTCCGTAGTAGCAATGTTACCCTTTGCCACTCTGGTTTTCAGCCAGTAAATAAATTTCGTAACTGCCACCCCATCATAAATGTGGGCTTTTCTTTCATTCTCTATTTCCTGTGCATTTTTGACTGCCTTTGGCAAAAGAACGGGACTTTCTTCAAAAATCAGTGTATGTTCTTTTCCCAATATTCCGGCTAAGTATACGCTAACCGTTTCTTCATCAAGCCAGATTCGTTGTCCCGGTTTCAGGCCTTGTAAATCCGCAGTCAGGGCTTCATATTCATGCCAGGTGATTCCTTCCTGTTCCAAATAGGCTTTCACCTTTTCGTCGGCTGCCATCAAATATAGGTCTGTAGTTTGTTTTCCAATCAACATAAAGCTGTAAAAAACCGGATTATAGGCTATATCATCGCCTCTAAGGTTGGTAATCCAGGCTACTTCATCCAATGCACTGACCAGTAAATAATCTGCCTTTCCTTCCATGCTCTTTCGCAGAATAGACAGCTTTTCTTTGGTCTCCATTCCATGCTGCTCTTTGGAAAGCAGATACGGCGATTTGGCATTTAGCACCTTTCTTTGGTTTCGTGTGTCTTTATTCCAGATTTCGGATACCAGATCCTGATCATAGGAAAGTGTCAAAAGCTCGGAAATGTTTTCCTTTTTACATTCCTTGATCAGCTCCAGGGCAAAACGGTTGGAAACGAGTCTGCCGTCAAAGGCTACAACAGATTTTTTCTTTTCCGTTTTTATTTCGCCGGCTAAAAACTCTTTGATTTTAGGAACATTCTTCATTCCCATTTTCATCAGGATTGCCTGACTGTTTTCAAGCTGCTCCTCAGCCTGCAAAAAATATCTGCCGTCGGTCCAGAAATACGCATCCTTTTGCGTAATCAACAGAGTTCCTGCCGATCCTGTAAAGCCGCAAAAATAAGCAATGGCTTTGTAATAATCCGGAATATATTCTGAGCCGTGATCATCATTCATAAAAATGAGATAATAATCAATCTGCTTTTGTTTCATTAAATTTCTCAAGGACTGGATTCTGGTCTGATACATATCTGCCTTTTCAATCTCCTATTTCATTAAATGAAGCTTTACAAAAACCTTTACGAGGATTCTTCCCTTTGGAATCGCTAATAAGTCTTCCTTGATAAGTCCCTTTAATACAATCATAAATACAAAGTAGCAAACAGCTCCTACAAAAATAGAAGCAAATAAGCAAACGGTATTGCTGTGAACGAGTAAGTAAAGACCCTGATAAGCCAGATAAGCGATAATACCCATAATCACTGAACTGATTGCCGGGATTACAAAGGTCTTTTTGATTTCCTGCTGATAGTGAAGTACTTTTTTCACTGCCCAGTTGTTCATGACACACATCAGGAATGAATATAAAATCATGGCAATTGCCATACTATAAAGTCCGAGCCTTGTAAAGAACAGTAAAATCACCAAAACTACGGTCTGAATCACCAGAGCGATTCCGGCATGATAAACCGGGAGATTTACCTTACCGATTCCCTGAAGGACTGCATTTGTCAGAGTAGACAGTCCGTAAAATACAACGGAAATACTAATGGCACGAAGGAGCGCACTGGCCAGTGCCAGAGAATCCTTTTGCCAGAATAAAAGCTGTGTTACCGGTCTGGCCAGAGCAAACAGACCAACCGCACACGGAATGGAAATCAGCATGGTGGTTTTGACTGCCAGAGCGATCTGTTTTCTGGATACATCATATTCCTCTCTCGCATACGAGCTGCTGATGGTCGGAATCATAGCAGATGACATCGCAGAAGCAATCGCAATCGGAATGTTGGAAATTACCACTGCCTTACCGGCAAAGATTCCGTAGTTGGTCGCGATATCTGCTAACGACATCTTGTAAACATTTTTCATGACCTTGGTATAAATGGTCTGATTCAGGGAAGTTGACCAGTTATAAATAAAGGTACTTAAAATAAACGGAGTTACCATGCTAAAAATAATCTTAAAGATCTGACCATAGCTGAGTTCTTCATGGTCTGTATCCTTTTCGATTCTTTTTAAAATCACCTTTTTATTCAGGCGATAAAGCATATACATAAAAATCAGGGCAATTAAGACACCGCTTCCGGTACCGAGCGCGCTACCGATTGCTCCGTAAATAGCCTGCGTAGAAGCATCCTGATCCTTTACCATTCCCATCAGTAAATAAGCTGCTCCTAAAGATACAATGGCATTTAAAATCTGCTCAATAATCTGAGACAAAGAGGTCTGAATCATAGTTTTATGAGCCTGGAAATAACCTCTGAGTACACCTAAAAATCCGGATAAAAAGATAGTCGGTGCAAATACTCTCAATACTAATTTACAATTTTCTTCTACTAAAAAGCCTGCAAACAAAAAGGCAAATGTGCTGGCAATAAAGCCGACTACACAAACATAAATGACGGCACAATGAAAAATTTTATGTGCATTTTTATATTCCTTTAGCGCCAGTCTTTGTGCAATTACTTTCGAAATAGCTGACGGAATACTGTATGAGGAAATCAGCAGGATAATGGTATAAATATTGTATGCACTGCTGTAATAACCATTACCCTCGTCTCCGATGATACTGGTGAGCGGAGATCTGTATAAAATTCCTATGATACGTACCAAAATGCCGGCCATTGCCAAAACGGTAGCCTGCAAAATAAATCCGTCTTTTTTTGATTCGTTGTTCATCTCTTTATAAAATGTCCTTTAATAAATATACTCTGTTAAACGGAAGAGAAAAATAATACCCGTCCACAACGTCCTTCATGCTTTCCATCACTTCCCTGGCCAGCATAATACCTACCTTTTCTCCCTCTTCTTTGGTAAGTACATTGTCGAAACGAGCGACGATTTCATCCGTTACATGCATTCCTGTCATTTCATTTTGAATAAACAGGGCATTCTTTTGACTGATCAGCGGCATAACTCCGCCGAGGATTACCGCTCCGGTTTCCGCTTTGATCTGTCTGATTTTTTCTATTTCATCCGGTGTAAAAATCGGCTGTGTAAAGAAATAAAGCGCACCGGCCTCCATTTTCTTTTTCACTCTGTCTATTTCCACCTGAAGATTTAATCTGTTCTGATTGATGGCTCCGCCGTAGCAAATCGGTCCCTTATCCATATCCTTGTTGACTTCTTTTACAATTTTCATCAGTCCCACACTGTCAAAATTGAAAACGCCCTTGACCTTGCCTCTGGCCATGGTAGGAATCGGATCTCCGGTGATAATCAAAAAGTCTTTTACATCACTGATATAAGCACCTAGTAGCTGCGAACGAATCGCAATCGCATTTTTGTCTCTGCAGCAAATATGCGGCATAACTCTGAGGCCTGTTGCACTTCTGACCTTTGCTGCCATGAGAATAGAATCTGCTCTGGTTCTTCCGGACGGCGAATCCGGGAACGTTACCACATCTATTTTACTGTCCGAAAGCTCCGCAGCTGCCTGCATCAGTTTTTCATCTGCTGCCAGCAGCGGTGGTGAAAGCTCCACAGCAATTAATTTTTTGTCTTCTCTTTTCGGATGGTAAATCCATGCAGTATTTTCACTGCTTTCGATTATTTTGCCTGCCTGACTTTCCGGCTGATTGATGGCAACAAATTCAGGCGCCTGCCATGTATCCTGTAATTCAGATACCTGATCTGCTAATGCCTTGATAAACGAAGGCTTGGTACCGCAGCAGCCTCCGATAACGGAAACCTTGAGGTCTAAAATATCCATCATTTTCTTGGCAAAATATACTTCATTTTGCGAAAAGACTACCTGTCCTCGGATGATTTTCGGGTAGCTCGCATTTGGTAATACAGAAAACGGCTTTGCTCTTTCCGGCGGCAAATCCTTTAATATTCTGTACATATGACCCGGACCTACGCCGCAGTTAAATCCGCAAAAATCAATATCCGGGTTGGTCATCATCTCTTCATACAGCGATTTTGCGCTGATACCGATATCCGAATAACCGATCTGATTCACACTCATTTGTACCCAGATCGGAATCTGACTTTCCTGTTTGATGGTATGAATGACATCTTCAATGATGTCCATACCGGAAAACGTCTCAAAAAGCAGTGCGTCTACACCTAAAGAAATAAAACGTCTGCAAATGCTGATATACTCTGAAACGATGGCATCTCTTTCTTCTGCCCGAGTAAACGGAATCGGACCCATGTCCCCGGCTATAAAGATTTCCGTACGCATCTTATTCATTTGATGCTGTTCGATATACTCTTTTTTTGCCTCATTTGCATGACCGACTGCCATGCTGATCAGCTCTAATACCTTTTCTAAATCCATGTTCAGACTCTTGGTATTTGCCGCAAAGGTATTGCTTCGTAAAAGTCTGGCACCGGATTTAATGTATTCTAAGTGTACTTTTTTGACCAGCTCCGGATTGGTCTGATTGGAAAGCTCCGGACTTTCTCCGCCGCTTAGGGCATCAAAATAAGTTCCAAAGGCTCCGTCTGCTATGATTTTGTTATATTCTAAATAGTCTTTTAATAAATACTCTGACATGATAATTCCTAACTTTTATTCTCCGAGGAGCTGATCTGCCATTGGGATGAGCTCTTCAAAGCTTTCAATTCTGTAATCTGCCTGCGGAATCAGACCATAACCGTATCCGGCATGCACAAATCGTACATCTGCGTCGGTCGCTGCTACATAGTCTCCCTCCACATCGCCTAAATAAATCGCATCCTCCGGATTTATTTCATTTCTTTCCAAAAGAACGCTGATACTTCCTGATTTAGGTAACAGTGTATTTCCAAAACATTCATGATCTTCAAAATAGTCTTCCAGGCCATGATAGCTTAAAAATGCTTCAATATAGCCGATCTGACAATTTGATACGATTGCCAAAAAATAACGCTTTGATAATTCCTTTAATGTTTCTTCTAACTTTTCAAATAAAATTCCGCCATGACGCTCTATATAGTTGTTTTCATAGTCCATACAAAGCTGCATAATTTCCAAAGCTCTTTCCCGAGATACCGTCGTAAAATACGAATATGCGATATCATCCATTGTCTTTCCCATCAGAGACTGCATATCCTCCAACGTGATCTTTTTATGAAAATCCGGTAAGGTTTCTATGATTTCATTCCAAGAATCCACAACAGCCTGTGAACTGTCCCACAGGGTTCCGTCTAAATCAAATAAAATAGCCTTTGTCTTTGTACTCATGAAGTAACTCCTTTTGCTTAATTTACTTTCATTTTACGCATGGTCATAGCCTTTTTTATTGTACCATAGTTTATTCTAAAGTTTAACACTTCTACTTTTTAATTTTCTCTTAATATGTTATGATTACTGCGTAATTTTTAGTGAATTTTTCATTCAGATAATTAAGTTTTACATAGAGAAGGGGTTACTATGGAATTTATTCGTAAATTTTATGATATGGATTTAAAAAAAGTAATGAAAATCTGGTATGATTCCAACCTGGAAGTACACGATTTCATTCCGGTAGATTATTGGGATCGAAATTTTGGATATGTTTCCAGACTGATTCCAAAATCAGAAGTTTATGTCTATGAAATCGATGGTATGGTTGTGGGATTTGTAGGCGTCGAAGATAATGGTTATATCAATGGATTGTTTGTGGATAAGGACTATCGCGGACTCGGTATCGGAACCAAGCTCATTGCCTATATCCTTGATTTATACAATCCGATTACCTTGGATGTATTTGAAAATAATTACGGCGCTGTTCGTTATTATGAAAACAGAGGGTTCCAGTGTGTGGAGCAAAATATTCATGAAGACCTCGGAGAAGTGGAATACCATATGTTCTTTATGAAGAAGGAATAGTTAGAAGGTCGTGGTATATAAAAAGTCGTGAAATCAAATGATTTCACGACTTTTTTTAATCGGAGTGACAAGATTCGAACTTGCGACCTCCGCCTCCCTAAGACGGCGCTCTAACCAAACTGAGCCACACCCCGTTTTCTGGTTATTTTGCCTCGGTTTTCACCTCAGCCTTTATATCATAACTAGTTTCTGGTTATTTTACAAGAGAGTCTTTGCGATAAAAATTTATCGTTTTTCGATAATTTTTTGTTGACATTCGTTTTTTATGGGTATATAGTGAGGCTATCCAAGGGAGGTCAGATTGTATTTCCAAATGCAGTTGTAAAGGGAAATGCAGCTTATTGAAATAAAATCTGTCCGTGTAAAAATGATTATCATATTAAAGAGGGAACATACATGAACAACAAATTAACAAAAGCAACAAAAGCATTATTAGATTTTATGTATTTTGGAGGAATGATCGTTAGTATCTCACTTCCGCTTAGCTTCCGATGGTACGGGCAATTCAACAGCCGTTTTCAGATTTATTACTGGCCTTTAGTGATTTTGTTTTTCCTTTGCGGAATTTTAGCCATACTTCTGTTAGGTCAGCTTCGTAATATGTTCAAGACGGTGATAAATGAAGATTGCTTTGTCAAGGAAAATGTAGTCGCTTTAGAGAAAATGGGTAACTACAGCTTCTTAATTGCTTTCATTACTGCTTTTCGTATCTTTTTGTATCTTACACCTGCGGTACTGATTATTATTTTAGTATTTGTAGTGGCAGGACTTTTCAGTAAGGTATTGGCTTTGGTATTTGACAAGGCTGTAAGTTACAAAGAAGAAAACGATTTTACGATTTAGGAGGCAGTTATGGCAATTATGATTAACTTAGATGTGATGATGGCAAAAAGAAAAAAAGGCCTGACTGAGCTAGCAGGTGAGGTTGATATTACTTTAGCCAATTTATCCATATTAAAAAATAACAAAGCAAAGGCAGTCCGTCTTCAAACCTTGGATGCTATTTGTAAGGCACTGGACTGTCAGCCGGGTGATATCCTGGAATATGTTCCCGATGAAGAATAAACTTAAATATTCGTGAAAGGAAAATATTATGGAAAAAGAAGAATCAAGTTTTGGTTTACTTAGTATTTTATACAGTATTTTCTTTTGTTTCTGTTTCTTTAAAAATGCAAAAGGAATTACTTCCCCGATTTTCTGGGTGGTTTCAATTATTTACTTTTTATATTATTTCAAAAAGAATGATCTAAAAATCAGCAAAAAAGAGACCTGTTTTTATTCTCTTTCCATCTTTTTACTGGCACTTTCGAATTTCTTAACTGCCAGCTCTCTGATGGTTTTTTATAATGGTGTTGCTATCCTTTTACTTTTGTCATGCTTTTTAATAAAGCCTTTTTATGACACCAGAAAATGGGACTTCACCAAGTATTTATCCAGTGTTTTACTGATTATTGTCAGATCCCTGGGTAAAATAGGTGCTCCGTTTATCAGCTTAAATCATTATATTAAATCCAAAGCCGGTGAAAAAAGCAAGGTGATTTATTCCATCCTTCTCGGTTTGGTAATCTCCATTCCTCTTTTACTGATTGTAGGCGGCCTTTTGTTAAGTGCCGACGCGGTATTTAAACATGTAACAGAAAGTATTCTGGATGGTTTATATGACTTTATCAATATACCAAATTATATTTTGACAGCATTTCTGTTTGTCTGCGGCTTGTTACTTTCCTTCTGTTCCCTGGCAGAGCTTTCAACCCGCAAATTAAATCCGGAAATGAAGGATAAAAAGACTATGGATCCTGTAATCGCCATTACCTTTACATCCATTATTACCATTGTGTATTTGTTCTTCTCCTTTGTTCAGATTTTCTCTCTCTTTTTAAAACAAATGGATCTTCCAGAAAATTATACTTATGCAGAATATGCCAGAGAAGGATTCTTCCAGCTTTTATTCGTATGTCTGATTAACTTAGCATTGGTACTGTTTTGTAAAAAGCATTACAAGGATAACAAAATTTTAAAAGCTATTTTGTCTGTCATTTGCTTTTGCACCTATATCATGATTGCATCGAGTACCTACCGCATGATTTTATATATTCAGGCTTATTATTTAACCTTTACCAGACTCTTTGTTTTACTGGCACTGTTTGTGATTACGCTTTGCCTGACAGGAATTCTGGTTTCGATTTACAAAGAAGATATTCCTCTGTTTTCCTATATGCTGGTGGTTGTTACCGTTTGCTTTGTGCTCTTTTCCATTTCCAAACCGGATTACTGGATTGCCAAGTACAACATTGTGCAGGGAGGGAGCGAAAAAGGATACGATATTTCTTATATGTTTGAGCTGAGTATCGATGCGGCTCCTGCATTAAAAGAAGCCGGATTTTTTGACGGTGAAAACATAGCTAAAACAGAAAACCTGACAGATTCTACTTCACGATATTTATCTTATGTATATCCGGAAAATGCCAAAAATTATATGCTGTATATACAGGGAAAATATCAGGAAATGAATTATCGAACTTTGAATTTATCTACTTACATTGCATATCAGCAGATTAAGGATCAGGTCATAACAAAAAAAGAGTGATGGTTTTCCATCACTCTTTTTTCCATTTGTCCACGTTTGCTAAAATAAAGGAACCTTTCCGTCATAAGCATCGTTAATTACAAAATACGCTGCAAAATCTTCCGGTTTGATATAAACCTGAAGCTTTTCGATTTTGGATACATCGTTTCCTTTTCTGGCATACTGATCATAAATTCTTTCAAGTACCGTATCCATATTTCCCTCAAGCTGACGATACTGAATAATGATTTCTTCTTTTTTCTTTTCCATACACATTCCCTGCCTTTCCGGCTTATGCCTGATTGCTAATACTACTGGTTGTCTTCTTCTACACAAATTTAAATATATGAATTAATCATTCATACTTTCTACTTCTTTAATAAACTTTTTAATTCCCTTGAATGTTTTATCACTGATAAAGTGCATCATTTTTTTACCGTCGACCTTTGCAGTTGCTTCATCTACATCTGTGGTCATCATCAAAAACTGTGCACATAATTCCTGCTTTTCAACGAGCTTTTTAGCCTGTGATAAACCTTCCTTGGTTAATACGAGATCTAAAGATTCTCCGTCTACCAATACACCTTCCTTTTTTAATTTGCCAATTGCACGGCTGACACTAGGTTTTGCAAAACCCAGTTCCTTTGCTACATCAATGGCACGTACCTTATCCTTTTTTAATGATAAGAGGTAAATAGTTTCTAAGTAAGTTTGTCCTGATTCTAACATTGTTTCATCTCCTTTGTTTTTTACATGTGAATTTATTTTGTCAATGTTTCTAATGTTTTGGCTAATTCTTCCTGACTAGGTGAAGTCGGGTTCCATAAAATTCTCTGGCCGTCATTTTCATAACGCGGAATTAAATGCATATGATAATGGAATACTGTCTGGCCTGCTGCAGTGCCGTTGTTCTGTACGATATTAAAGCCGTCACAGCCCAGCTTTTCTGTCATTTCCTTTGCCATTTTCTTTGATAATACCATGACTTTTTTTGCGACCTCTTCATCGATTTCATAGAGGTCTTTATAATGATCCTTTGGCAAAATAAGTGCATGTCCCTTGGTTGCAGGTCCGTTATCAAGAATCACGCGAAAAGTATCATCTTCATAAACGGTGTTGGTCGGAATCTCTCCGTTTGCTAATTTACAAAAAATACAGTTTGAATCCTTCATTCTTTTGCTCCTTTCTATTGTCTCGATTGTAAATAATCGAGAATTGCATCGATGATTTATCATCGAAACCCATTACATTTTCATATTTTACTTAACACTACCAATTCCCTATCGCGATTGCTAGGCAACCGGAAATAAAAACAAATCATCCAATACTCTGAACTTGGCAAAATCGCCTTTCATCTTCATAACACCTGTCATAAAAGCTCTCTGGAACGTCATTCTGCCTCCGACGATTTCCAACAGGGTTTCTTCCTTTAAGGCCATTTCGATTTCTGTTTTTCTGTTTTCCATATCAAATATGGTTAGCTCTGTCTTATCAATACAAAGCTGCATAACCTGTTCTGTCTGAGCAGATTCAATTTTTAATGTATATACTCCGCTTGAACCCGGCTGCGGACGAAAAGCCTTTTTAAAATCAGAAGAGAAATCCTTTACCGGCTCCTGAGAAGCACTGCTTAACTTACCCTTAAAGAATGAGGTAAGTGCCATGATATCTTCTTTTTGTCTTTGTACATAAGAATCATTTGAGGCATATTGTGAAAGCTGCTCAGATTCCTGAGGAGTCAAATCCAGACTCTTGTTAATCGCTACTGTCTGATTGACAGCCTGATTGCTCGCGGGAAGACTCTTTGTTTTTTGATGAATGGTTCGATAAATATTTTCAGCCTTCTTTTCAATCAGACTGATGTATTCCGGATTGTGCTCGAGCTGATCGGTATCCTTGATATAACCGCAAATACCGCTGCAAGGCAGTCCGCCGAGAATTTCCCAGGCAGTAGATAAATGAAGTTTTCCTTCTCTTTCACCATAGGTAGTACTCATAACAATCGGACACATATAAATATTTTTTATTTTTTCTTTGTCACCGTAGAGCCAGATGGCATCCAAAAAGGTCTGCATATATCCGCCGATTCCGTGCCATTCCACGGTAGTAGCCAATATAATACCGTCAGCTGATTTCAGTGTCTGAGGTAAGGTGGTAATGGCATTTTTCAGTTCATACAAATTGTAACGCTCTACCGAAACATTCAATTCTTCCAAAACTGCCTGCATCTTGTCCAGAACAAATCCGGTCGGATCATCTACCAGTCCTCTTCCGCCATAATAAATATTAATTTTCATAAAACCGTAACCCCGCTTTTATTTCACTCTCTTTCGATAAAACAGCATGGCGAGCAAAAATCCTCCGATTAATCCGCCAATGTGTGCCGCATTATCTATATTTGTTCCTACAAATCCACTGTAAACCGAAAAACCTATCAAAAACAGAATCTTTCGGGTTGTCATGATTTCTATTTGTCCGTGATTACGAAGTGCTATCCAAAGAAGCGCTCCGATGATTCCAAAAATAGCTCCGCTCGCCCCCAATGAACTGGTAAAGTTATTGGAAAGGTAGCAAAATCCCAAAGAAGCAAAGGATGCCAACATACCACTCAGCAGATAAAAAATCAAAAACTTGATATGACCCATCGCTCTTTCTACGATCTCACCCAATATATAAAGAATCAGCATATTCCCCAACAAGTGAGACATATCTGCATGCAAAAACATACAGGTAAAAAGCCTGAAATACTCGCCTTTAAAAAATTGAGTAAAGTTAAGCATTCCTCTGTCATATAAAATATTTCCGGTTAAAACACAGCCTGTAAATGCAAAGGCATTGATAATAAAAATCAAATGCGTCATAAACGGTCTTTGTTTGACATCTTTATAATAAGGCTTTCCTTTTGCATCATATTCTTGATGCGTTAGATTTTCATTTGGAATCTCTCCGGTAAAGTTTAATGCCTGATTTAGAACTTCCTTTACTCCGTAAAAATCTTCAACCTGACTTTGATCAATAATCAGCCGGTTTTGATCACTGTCGATACACCAGCAAAAGCGATTGTCTGTATAAAAATTTTCTCTGACATAATCCAAATCCTTTGTAATAAACAAAGAGAGCATATGAACTTCTACACATCCTCCGTCCATGAATCTCCAGGAGGCCTTGTTTTGAAACTGGTCATACTGCTCTTTGGAAAAATTGTTAGCAGTGGCTAAATCTGATATCAATATCGCTGTTACAAATCCGTTCTCAATAGAGAAGAACAAATCAATGCCTTCATCATTTGCAAACAGCTTTTTAAATCCACTGCGATTTAAAAAATATGCTATCTTGTCTTTCATAAATTTAGCGTACCATTAATGTCGTAAAAAGTCAATGAATAGTTAGCCTTTGCTATCATTTATAGCAACTCTTTTGATTGTACTGCCGGCAAGGCCGCGGTAACAAAGAAAAGAGGAATGGATCATTTCCATTCCTCTAAAGCTTTGTTTTTAACAGTAATCTTTGCACTCGGATGGGTTTTAGGTCTTCATCCCAACCAATCGCTAAAGTTTTAAGTCTCTTATCCGACTTATAATTACAATAGGGGTTATTCATGTAATTCAAGGTCTGCTATTATAGCACGTACTTCTTCAACGGAAAGCTGAATGTCATCATCTTGTGCAATAGCCTCTGGTGTCATTTTCATTCTCGAATATAAGATTTTTACTTTTCCTATAGTTTCACCTCTAGCTTCACCTCTAGCTTCGATTAGATTTAAAACTTCACTCATGTTATTCACCTTCCCTTCAAAGTTTTCTATATCTACAAAACGAGCATCCTCTGTTAGAACAGAAAATAATTTTAATACTTCGTCAACATGTTTGAAAGTATCTCCCGTAGGTCTATAGCTGTTATTTTCTCTAGTTTGAACAAAATAATCTGCAACAATACGAAAATCACTCTTAAACATCGCAACCTGTTCCCTTGACAAAAATGCTATATCAAACACATTGATTCCATAGTCATGAAAATAAGACTTTAATTCATCCGGAATACTCATAATTTCAGACAGATTCTTATTCTTCTCCCACCTAGCCTTACTGAAATTTAAGATAATGGTGATCACAGGATATGCCTTTGTATCAAAGCCTTCGTACTGCGAACGATACACTGCTCCGTCATAACCAATCACTCTAAGTGGCATATATTCGTCAATTCTTGTCTGATTTTCCAATCCTATAAAAGAAATTTTGATGTTACATTTCTGCCAAATCTTAGATAAGTCTCTTTCCTGCTCATGTAGCTTACCATCTATCTTATATTGACTCTTATCTTTTGTACTTTGCAATTCATTTTCGAGAATTACATTTTTTCCGTTAAATAAAAGTACATTTACAATATCGGCAAACACATCGTTATAGTCTGCTAACATTTTTTCTGAGATATCTTTTTCTCCCATACTCCTTTTTCCTCTGCTTAGTTGATAGTTGCATCTATATAAACAGAGAAAGATACTGCTTGGCCATCCCTATTGTTGCTTTAATGGATAACTCTCGTATATTGGATTATAAAAGGGCAGGATTTTTACAGCTTATGTTTATAATATTATATGCTTCGCAGAGAGTTTTATCAATTTCTTTTTGAAGTGTTCTGTCACATCCTACCATAAAATATATAATCCTCATACCTATCAATCTCTTGCTTTTTATAGAAAGGGTAATGAATCAAATTGTTCATCCGGTATTTCAAATACAGACGTATCCTGTTTTTTATCTACTTCTGTTGTAGAGTAGTCATGTTTCGGCTTTGTCTTCTCTCGCCCGGAAGATGCCAACCTAGGACTCAGGAGTGTAAAAATACAGCCTGATAAACCGACTATAAAAAATACAACACTTAATATTCCGTCCCGTTTTGAAAAATAAAAATATGCATTTACCGGTGCATACAAATAAGCCAGATATACACCATAGAATAACCCCAGCAAACATAAAACAAAAAATAAGCCCAAGGTAACCATGTCAAACGGAAGTTTTGATTGAAATGTTTCTGCACCATTTACAATAAATTCCGTGTCTTCTGCTGCTATATCCAAAATATCCTTTGTTTCTATCAGACCATGCGAATTTGCCATCGGATTCTCTCCGGCAAGATGAGTATCAGATGGAATTTCCTCCTCTGCCTTTTTACAAAGACTTTGAATCATCGACAAAAGATTTGCATTCTCTTCCTTTGCCATCTGATAAAACTGATAACCTAACACTACGGCCAGTTCATCTTCATGATCGATAAAAGCCAGTAGCTGTTCGGCAAAATGCTGAAGGTGGCCGGAGATTTCATTTTCTACTGCTTCCCTGCTTACGAGGTAACAAAAATACCAGTGCTCGTCTTTATAAAAAATCAGATCTGCTGCTAATGCAATATGTGAAAGGGATAAAAAATAGGCTTCTAAGTGTCTAGACAACTTTTGAATATCATAAAACAAATCCTTAAGCTGGTTTCCGGATAGCTTTTTATCCTTAAAGTCAGATAATGCTTTAAAATCTGTGATGTCATAATACAGATTCTTTTCACCATTAAAGATTTCTTCCTTCATTGACAGTAATCCCGGAATAGAGTTTTCTAATATCATTCTTTTTTCAAAGCTTTGATCCTGCGTCTTAAATATTAAAAAACTCCCGTTTGCATTTTTTTGATAAGTAAAACTATCCATCTTTTATTCCTTTCCATACTTTCTCTACTATGACACCTTTCATTAACATCTCAGCCGGATTTTTTCTCGATCCTTTCTGACTGACCTCATAGGAAAATTTTCCTTTTTGTAAAAACGGCAGGGCTGCATTTTTTAATACAAAATCCTGAGACAGTTTGATATCTACTTTTACATTTGACTTTGTAACCCCAACTTTATATGTGATGGTCGGGTGAAAAATCAGCCGGTCTTTGGTTTCTTCCTGTATATAGCTGCTTATTCTTTTTTCTACGGATTGCGAATCATCCGAATCCATCTGACCGCCCAAAATGACTGCGCTACAGGCAACTTTTACGATTCTTTCTCTGTTATACAGATACCCGCTTATATCAATTAAAAATAAGGTACTAAACAATAAAATGACTATAAGAAGGGATAGCTCTACAGTCATACTTCCTTTTTGATTCTTTATCATAATTCATCATTTACGCAGTCCTTACACGGACTGTAACCTCCGGCTTTTGATAACGGAATAATCTGTATGGTACGGGTTAAATCACTGCATTTCATGTTTGTATGATATCGATTTCCATAAGGCGTCAAAAATACGCTCATTTCCTCCAGGTCTTTTTTAGAAAAGCCTTTACTACACAAATGACATCCATAATAAATAGCCCCATCTTCATTTCGATATTTTGACATCTTTTTACCTGAAACAATCTCAATCGTAATGTTCAGATGTGAACAGCTCCTTTTTTGGTGATATGCAGTCCCTTCCTTTGTAACATAAACATATCGGTTGTCATGAGAAGTCTCACTGCTGTAATCCACAGAATAACCTGTAAAAGCATGTGCCAGACAATGATTTTCTGTTTGTAGTCCGGACAAAAAGGGATTCTGTAACAAAGGCTTTGCCCGATATATTCTTTGTTCTTTTACGATATCATTTTTTCTTCTCTCTACCAGCTGACTGTATGCTCCGACATATACGGCTTCTTTTTTTGTCAGCTCGTAAAGTTCAAACTCCTTTTGGGTATACTGCTCGAGCATAAATACAAAGGATAAAATGGTAAGAGAAGCAATCAAAAAGAAAGGCAACGTAACTGCCATTTCGATCATCATGCTTCCCTTTCCAGAGGCAAAGGAGGAGCCCGGTGATATTCTTCGAAAGATGATTAGCTTCTTGAAATTTAACGTCTGGAGAGCGTCTCCTTTCTTAAAAAAATATTTATTGTGTTGCTTTTTTTTATTCTCTTCGAAGAACATCACCCGGCTCCTCTTTTTATAAATCCAGATAAAAATACGTTTTTTCATAATGTCTGCTATATCCATATTTGCTGGCTATATCCGCACTGCAATGCGCCCTATCAATACAGGCATCTAAATGAAATCTTTTGTTGTTTTTTGTATTTTGGATATTAAGCTGTACCATATCCATCATTCGATTCAGCTTGGTCTGTTTTGGCATAACCGATAACATTAATCCCAAGTATTCTTCATAGTTTAGGCCTTCCTTTTGACCTTCTATCTCGTCAACTGCTCCGGATAGCATTCCCTCCAGGCTGTAATGCCAGTTTGTTTCATCTTTCATCAGGACAACTCGTTTACCCTGCAAAAGGCATTTCACATCATATAAACTCTCCATATATCCCCAGGCAAACAATAAAGATATTTTTACCGGTTCAATCAGTGCCGGAACTCCGACTAAAGAACAAACTTCCGTTGCCAGCGCCAGCGCCTCACCATTTTTGACAGGGTCAGAAAAAAGATATGTCACATTGCTGATTTCACGCATTAGTATCAGTCTGTTTACGACATATTTTAAATTCTCCTCATCGGTATCTTTACCGCCCAAAATGTATTCAAGCTGATAGTTCAGTGCATCCTCTGACAGTTCACTCAAATAGCTTTGACAGTGCTCCTTGATATAACCATCAAAAAGCAGTGTTTCGCCGAAGGATACCTTATCTCTGCCCTTTAGTCCTTCTCCCTGAAACCGGGGAGTACTGTCAGATACTTTTTCTCTTCCTGAGATACTGGCAGCAGATACGAGATCATCACTTTGCATAACCAGTAAAAGCACTCCCGATGGTCTGCTGGTATTAATCGCATCTGCCGGGTTCTCAAATTCGATTTCCTCTGTTATCGGGTTTCCTTCTTCATCCAGTTCACCGGTTTCTTTCCCTTTCTTTTTCAGTTCCTCTATCAAACTGTGATTTGCACTGATTTCCGAATCAATATCTCTGGTAAAAAATTGATTTTCTTCAGCTATTTTCAGGGATTTTTTTAAATCCTCTAAATAGTCCAACCCATATTTTTCTTTCATATAGGTAATAGCCTGCTTTTCAAAAACACTGTTATGATCATCTGTTGCATAGCTGACATTTGTAATTTCCGTATCCTCTAAAAAGCTTTTGGTAAAATCCCTAATCGGATACGCTATATCCTTTTTACTCAGATTTTCACTGACATAATAAGAAAAATGCTTATTGGTATTTTTTACGCAAGGACTTCCGGTTTGATATGAGGTGTCAATAAACAGGACATGATATCTGTCAAAAAGTTCCCTGTTATATTCACCAAAGACAGAATAAATTCCCAGATTGAAGGCGCATTCAAACTGCATCTGCATCGCGTTCTGCCTGGCTCCTTCAATTACAGTAACAAACAAACTTAATAAAACCGAAAGCGTCAAGATCAGATAGACACTGACAGATCCTTTTTGCTTTTTCTTCATGCTTATACCTTTTTCGTCTCGGTTGTAATAGTTTTAAATATGTTGGTAACCAGCTTTGTCAGTTCTTTTTTAAACAAAAGAACAATTCCAATCAGAACCACCAATATCAAAATCAACTCAACGGTTCCGATTCCTCTTTCATCCATCCATAATTTTTTCATCTCTTGCATCACTATTCTCCTTTCTTATTTATTTGACCCATATTGTCTTCCTCTTAAAAAGACATAAAAGCAGGTACAATAATCAGTATCATAACTACCATTAGCATTCCCATCATAGGAAGCAAAAGCTTGGTACTGGCCAGTTCTCCCAGCTTTCTTGCTTCATTTTTTCTTTTTTGAAATGCTTCCTTTGACTCTAAATAAAGCTGAAGCGTAAGTTCTTCATTTCCTTTTTTCATATTCTGAATTAATAGCGCACAAAGCTTTATATAATAAGAATTTTTGCATCTTTTTCCAAAATCATCCAAGGCCTTTGTTTCCAGCTCACCATTTTGCATATCTCGTTCAAACAGTTTGAGCTCCTGCCTGAGACATCCGTCGATTCCCTTTGATTTACTCAGTTTTTCAAAAGCAGAACGCATACTCAGTCCGGCTCCCATCAGTAATGAAAGCTGACTGACAAACTCCGGATATGCCAGCATTAGCAGTGTTTGTCTTTGATCTTTTAATTTATCCAAATCTCTGTCCTTGGCAAAAAAGAAAAGAATACAAAATATGATCAGACCTAAAAAATACCACCCGGTATATCCGGATTTTATAGGTTCGTACTCTACCCTTTCTTTTGATATGGTTTGCGGTAAATGAAAGGTTTGATTGGTTTTTTGCTTTTCATCTTCTTCTTTTAAGGCCTGCAAAAAAAGATTTGTCTGTTCTTCCTTTTCTGATATGATCTTTGGACACACCTTTATAGGGAATTCATAAATTTCTATTTCTTCACCCTGATAAGAAATCAAACAGGTACAAATCAACACACAAGGTTCTTTTAGCTCCTCATTATCCAGTTCACCTTCCTCTGTCATCAGGCTATAATCTGAGATTTCCCAATCCGTTTCAAACCCAAACCCATCATAAGAATCCTTTAAAAGCAGGTTCTCCCTAACCTCATCCAGCGATTGATTCGTTCCTAAAATATACTCTTCTATGGAGCCGATAAATTCCTCCGCCTGTTTTGTTATTTCTTCTTTTGTATAGCTCCTGGCCAAAATCGAATAGGAGAGTTTTTCCTTTTGATCCTTTTGTTTGACCCAAAAAGAGACCGGTGTATCCTCTTCTCCATATTCCGCTCTTAACACCTCATCATTTGTCAAAAATACAGAGTTTTTGTAATCTCTGTATGCAAGCAATGCAATGAGATGAACCCCAATAAAAAAACAAATAAGTACCAGGCTTAATTTTTTTGCATAAAAATGCAAAACCAGCGTCTTTGTTTCATAGGTTGGATACAATAGTTTTAATTTCTGTTTTATTTTGGATGGAATCAGATTCTGAATCGCCTTTATTTGAACGATCCAAAGTGCGATTTGATAAAAGAAAACGGAAATGTTTTTTTGATTTGATTTTACTTTGACCTTTCTGCTAAGGAAAAATAACAAAATATATATGAGCCAGATACCGATTAAAATCCATTTCATACAGTTATACCTCTATATCCATGATTTTTTCTGACAATAAAAACGAGGCGCCATATATCATCAGGCTGACTGTCATGATACATATTCCTGCCAGATTATGATACAGAGGATCAAAATACCCCGGAGAAGAAATACGAATATATAAAATAATACCGATTGGTATGATATTCATGAGTGACTGTTCGAATTTCTTTCCGCTGATCAACAATTGAATTTCTTCTTTGACCGTGATTTTATCACTTATAATCTGGGATGTATTTTGTATGATAAATGACAGATTTCCTCCCATTCTTTTTGCACTGGCAAAAACATTACAAAAATCCTCCACATCCTCTAACCCACTTCGATTGGCAAAGTCTAACAATAGCTCTTCTAACACCCTGTTATTTGACATTTGCTGAATCATTCGATTTACTTCTGTCAGAAAATCACTCTCTTTCGAATATAAATATTGTAAATCCAGGTAAGCCTGTTTAAATGCATTTTCTATGGAATATCCTGCCTTGAGCCCATTGGAAAAGGATAAAATAAATTCCTTGAATTCTAACAACATGACTTCGGCTCTTTTTCTTCGCTCTTTTTCTTTTTCCTTTTTATGCAAAAACGGAAGGATGAATACACCAATCAGTGCAAACCCAAAACTATCATAGAATAATATGGAAATAATCAGAAACAAAACTAAATTCCTAATCATAAAAATAAGCCACTGTTTTTTATTCAGTTTATAATCCCTATAATCCGTCATGACAAATCACATCCGGCCATTTTTATTTTTTCTGTGTGAAGCAGAGGATTTTTCTCCACCAGCATGCCGATGATTCTTCCGTCCTCTGTTTCCTCTTGTTCCTCAAATTCAAAAAGAGTCTGCAATTTAATTTCACCATCCTCATATCCGATGATTTCATCTATCGACAGGATTCTTCTGCTTCGGTCTCGAAGTCTACCCAAATGAACAATCAGATCCACACCACTGGCTATTTGTCTTCGAATCGCTTCCAGGGGAAGATCCATCGCCATCAGAATCATAGTTTCCAGTCTTGATAGCATATCCTTTGCACTATTTGAATGTCCTGTACTAAGGGATCCGTCATGTCCTGTGTTAAAGGCCTGTATCATATCAAGAGCCTCCGCACCTCGAACCTCTCCGACGATAATACGATCCGGTCGCATTCGAAGCGATGATTTAATCAGATCTCGAATTGTAATCGGAACAACTCCCTCCATATTGGCATTTCTGGTTTCCAGTCGAACCAGATTATCAATGTTTTGAAGCTTAAGCTCGGCGCTGTCTTCTATCGTAATGATTCGCTCATTTTGTGGTATATAGCCGGATAATACATTCAAAAATGTAGTTTTTCCGCTGCCGGTTCCGCCGCTTATAAAGATATTATATTTACAAATCACCAGCTTCTCTAAAAACTCTGCTGCCCTGATTGAAATAGATTGCATACGAATGAGATCCTCCATTTCTATCGGTTTATCAGGGAAACGACGAATTGTCAGGATAGGTCCATTGATGGCAATTGGAGATAACACGACATTCACTCGGCAGCTTGCATCTGCCAAAATTTCTGTATCTTCCCGATCCGTTAAGGATAATCTGGCATCTACAATGGGATGGCTTTCATTTACCACACGATTTGATTTGCTGACAATCTGCTGTATGACATCCTCCAATTTTTCCTTGGATTCAAACTGCGCGTGGAAGCGTTCCAGTTTCCCGTTTCGCTCGATAAAAATATCTGAAATACCATTTACCATGATTTCCGTTACACTGCTGTCCTCAATAAGCTGTTGTAAAATATCGTACTTTCGAATAGAATGAAATATTTCCATTCGCAGTCGATTCTTTGTTGCCAGCGGCAGATATTGATCCTTTGAAAGGACTAATATTTCCTCCTCAATAATAGAAAGCACTTCCTCGTCACTGGCATCCACTCGATATTCAATTTGCTTTAACAAATTTTCCCTAATCCGGTTTTTAAGCATCGCATAGTCATGCATTTTGTATCAGTTCTTCTTTCAAATCGTTTGTTATTTTACTTATCGCTGCCTGACTTTTATCTTTTAGCCAGATTACCTTTTGCTTTTTTATGAGTTCCTCCTGTTCTAAGAGCTGAATTACCTTTTGAAACCGGTGATATTTAGCCTTTGCTACATCTCCTTCATGGAGCAGCATAACGGTCTGATCACACAGCTTCAGCATTTGAAAAAAAGATGGCAGGCATTCTGACAGTTCTAAAATAATCACCTCATAATTGGTTCTTTCCTGTATTTTTTCAAACAGCTCCTTCCATTCATAAACAGAAATATCTTTTAATTCCTCAAACGAAGTGACCGGAGGCAGTACCGCTAAATCCCTTTCATGAATCAGCATACTTTCCAGACGATATTCAAATTTATCTGCTTCATTTTTTGCAAAGAAAAGCAGATTTAATAAGTCCTGATCTGTTTTTCCAGAAAGGTAAAGCTCCAATGCAGAAAATGCTTCCAGATTCATGTACAGCGCTTTTTTCTCTTTTGTGATTATCTGTCCCAAATCCAAAGCTATTTTCGTCTGTATTTCCGATAGAAATGGAGAATAGAAACCTATAATCGTGCCTTTTTTATTATGATGTGGGAGAGGCGTTATTATGCCGGTATCTACCATTTCTTTCTCATACAATGTAAAAATATCTCTGCAAATGCGATCTGCGGATTGGTAATAGTAAATTCCTTCTTCACTTTTTTCCTTTGTAAAATAAAAGAAACGAGCTTTCTTTTCTAAAAGAAGCGCCTTAACATATTCACTAATATCCGGTTCTACAAAATATAAAGCTGCCTCTGTATCTTTTACATACTGTATAAACTTTTCTTCATTATCAAAAGAAAAGCTTTCAAAATAGTAATCGTATTTTTCAGATAAAAATGTTCCGAGGCTTTTAATGAAACCAGTATTCTGATCAAACAAAACGATTTGTGCTTTCATAGAATACCTCCTATCAGGCTTTCTGTTAAAACCGCCAAAAAGATAAACGGGGCAAACTTCACATGATTTGGAGAAGATAAGCTTAGGCGGATTTTATGAAGCAATACCAAAATCAAAGCATAGATACTTGCCAGGAGAAAAGCATAAATGCAAACAGAAATCGCCGGCTTTATGCCTAAAAATCCGACACAAAGACATAGCAGCTTGCAATCGCCTCCTCCGATAATCCCTATTTGAAATAATGGAAGCATAACCACCAGAAGCAGTGGTAAAAAAATAAAAATCAGAACTGCCTTTCCATACTGACCGCAAAGGAGCGGATAGGAAAAACAACAGACATAGCCGATAAGAATCAGCCGATTTGAAATCCTTTTGGATTTGAGATCCGTATACACTGCCAGACTCAAAATAAGCAGTAATAGTATTTTCATGGTTCGATTATAGGTTTCACTTTTTTGTTTGTAAATATAGCATAATTCACAAAATCCACTTTTGTCAGATATACACAAAAAATGGAATCATAATAAAAATAAAAAAGGCGCAAACCCTTGTAAATACAAAGGTTTACGCCTGTCAAAAACTATTTTCTTTATGCCAAAAATCCTCGATTTCCGTCCTTCATATAGCTTTCGTTAATGTCATCCTTACCATAGGTAAGTCCTGCATATACGACCTGAGCAGATTGCATAACCGGAAGCGAAGTATCATTTTCACTATCCTTTTTATAGGTTTCATAGAGCTTTTTCATCAGTCTGTTTACATCCTTTAGAGGAGCAACATCTTTTTTCCCGTTTGCATAGCCCAATTGACCGCTGATAAACATATAAATCTGAAGCAGATTCCCTGCCAGTTCCATTTCCATGTTTAATGATGCAATCAGTTCATTTAAACAGTCATGCGCTCTGAAAATCGCTTTTGAAAAACCTTTTTTATCATTCTGAGAGAATAACTGTTCTGCTTCATTTGTATATTCAAAAAACAATTCATACAAAATTACAACCAGTCCGCTCTTATTTGCCTGAGAAATTCTTCTGGTGTATTCTTTTTTCTTTTCATCAGTCATAAATACTTACTCCTACTGTAATAACTGTAACAATTCGGACGGTCTCTGGTTTGCCTGTGTCAAAATGGAAATTCCAGCCTGATTCAATACCTGGAGATTTGAATAATCTGTCATTTCTTCTGCCATATCTACGTCCATAATTCGCGAGTAAGCACCTGTCATGTTTTCGCTGGTGATATCCAAACTGTTTTCTGTATGCTCTAATCTGTTTTCATACGCACCGAGTCTGGAACGAATCTTTGAAATATATGCATTTGCCTGCTTTGAAGCTTCAATTGCTTCATCGGCTCCTTCTTTTGTAGAAATATCAATATTTTCAAGTCCCATTTCTCTTAATGAAACTTCCGGAATACGAATTGCCAATACCTGTCCTTCATTGGAACCAATCTGTACTCTCATCGCTCCGATTCCTGTGACATCTACATCTACCAAACCTGGGTTCATATTTTTATCAACTGTAAATGTCATTTCAAAGTTATCTTTTGCGGTAACAATGACTTTGTCCTTCTGATAAGAAACAACCGCATCTTCAGGGAATGCATTTTCATCGTCCTGATCTAAAAGAAGACTGACACATCCGTCTGTTAAATCTACATTACCGTCCTCATCAACCGGAACACTGTTCACACTGAGCTGATACTTTTTAACCGGTACTTCATCAGAATAGTATCCGACATTTAATCCCTTTACAGAAGAATAACCCTTTAAATCACAGTCGCCGTTTAACAGCTTTTTACCGTTAAATTCGGTATCATTCATCATTCTTTCAAGCTCACCCTTTAACTGGTTTACTTCTTCCTGAATGGCCTTTCTGTCTTCATCTGTCTTGGTTCCGTTAGCGGCACTGACTGCCAGTTCGCTAATTCTCTGTACCATAGACTGCATTTCAGAAATCGCACCTTCAGCGCTTCGTACCACGCTGATGGCATTACTTGCATTCTGATTGGCATTGGATAATCCGGCAAGCTGTGCATTCATTCTTTTTGCAATGGCAATTCCGGATGGATTGTCTTTTGCATGGTTGATTTTATATCCGGTTGATAATTTTTCACTTGATACGTTAAATTTTCTTTCATTTACTCCCAAAGAAGCATTTGCAATAACTGCGGATACGTTGTAATTAATCTTCATAGGATAAATCCTCCTTATCTGATAGACCTTTTATGCTAAAAGCATCATAAACATTTTTACGGTCTGATATAAAGAACTGGTATCACTTGTGCTTCCTTGCTCTGTGAGTTCTGCTGTTTTGTCTGATCGCATTTGCTTCCCTGCAAATGTTTCGCTTCTAAGGCCGGTTTCAGACACTGTGTCACTTTGTATAATCATAATATCGGCTTCTTTTCCGGTTTTCGATAGAATATCTTCTTTAAATTTTTCTACTTTTTCCAAAAGCATATCTTTTTCGCCAAGGTCCGTAGTTGCAATATATCCCTTGATTTGACTTTCATCTGAAACGAACTGAGCGAGTACCTGTCCGCCATTTGGCAAAGATACATTTACCTTGGCATTTGGTCTGTCCGCATTTTCATCCTTGATCTGGATCTTCATATTTACGAGCTGACCCTGCACATAAGCCGGCATTTCATAGGTTTGCTTTCTGGCCATCTTGCTCGCAACAGAAAGCTGTTTGGAAAGAAGACTGAGTTCTCTGATGTCTAAAGAAGTCTGTCCTTCCATATTCATTCTTTCATTTAAGACTTCTTCCAAATCCTTTGTCATCTGTTCATAGCTTTGCATGGCTTCTTCTTTGCCTTCAAACTGCTGCCAGACCTTATCCATGGTTTCTTCAAATTTGGCATGATCCAATTTTTGGAAAGTATCGGACTTTTCCTTTGTTAACAAATAAAGTGAAGCCATATTTTCTGTTGATAAAGAAACATTTTCCTCAAATAATGTATCTTCTAACTCTGAGACATCAGCCAATGTCGATTTGAAATCGTCATACTGTCTCTTTGCATATTCCTGTGAATCATTGATTCTTTCAAAAGACTCTTCTTTTAACTGATCTAAAGACCTTACCAAGTCGCCTAAAGTAGAATCCATGGTAATCTGGCTTCGTTCTATCATTTCCGGTGTAGCCATAGACAAAAATTCACCGGTTTTATGTTGATAGTAGCTTCCGATTTGATCGGAAATAGATTTTCCTTTTTGCTGGCTGTTTACTGCTCCAAACTCATCATTTACAGAATAATCCATCCCTTTATTTTGTCCGGTTCGAAGTGCAGACAAAAGATTGGATAAAGAAAGCTCTCTGTTATCTGCAATCAGACGTCCGATGGCCCTGTCATCCGTATTTTGAATCTGTGTCATCAGTCTGTAAATTCCGATATAGCTTTCTCTTTCCTGCGGACTGATTTCCTTTTTCTGTTCCATTTGATACAGAAAATGACTGTATTTTTCACTTCTTTCTTCAAATGAAGTTTCCTGTTTATCAAAGTATTCATGCAGAGTATCAATATCTTCTTCTAACGGATTGATTCCGTCACGAATCATCTGAAGCGTTGCTGCAGGTGTCATTTTATCAAAGAGTTCATTTACTGTCTGATCTGCCGTGCGTACCTTTACAATATGATCATAGGTGATATCCATCTGGTTATAAGCTAAAATACGTACAGCTCTCTGATTGTCTTTATTAATTTCTAAACCGTTTTCTTTTAATAAGTCATCCACATTTTGGAATGCCTTGGAAATGCGATCGCCCAAATCCTGTCTCGGTTTTGTCATGAGTGCTTCGTAGCTTTGATTTTGTTTTTCGTAGGTGTCCCTTAATGCACTGCCTTCCTTATGAAGCATTCGAATCGAAAGGAAGGTATCGGTATTAACTGCCTTTGCCAAAACACCTGCCGGCATTTCCTTAAGTTCCTGTGTTTTTGAAATACTTTCTGCCAGGAGATCATCTGAATCTTTATCCCCTGTAGTAAGTCCCCAACGGATTTTTTCATCCTGAAGGTCCTTTAGAGCATCTACCAGCTGTGAAAGAGGTTTGGTATCAATAGAAATACCTGTCTTTAATAAGCTGATATTGGCTGATACACTCATATATAATCTGGCACTTTGTAAATCTGCCACTGCCTTTAACTGCTTTTCATCTAAAGAAGCATATTCCTTGATTTCTTCCTGAGCCTGAATATATGTCAGGTTTCGAATTGTTAATTCCTGATTGAGGGAAGCTGCATATGCCACTGTTTTTTCTTCTATACCGGACAGTGCTTCCTGTGATTTTATTGCCTGTTCTTTTACAGACGGAGCACATAAATCGGTACTCATTGGTGTAAATCCGTCTTCGACGCCGCCGGCGATTTTCTTGGCAAAAGCTTCCTTTGTCATCGGGAAATCCGTTTCATTCATTTCATGTAACTTGAGTAAATTGTCCTCTGTTAAGCAGATTTCCTTATCCATAAGCCATTTGGCTTCCTGCATTGTTTTTTCATTTGCCTCTAATCCGGCCTTTTTAATGACTGCTTCTACCTGTCCTTTGATTTGTTCAAAGTCTTGATCACCGGATCTTTTACCGACATAACCCTGCTGATCTATAAAATATGAATTTCCGGCTTCACTTTGTGAAGTGATTCCGCTGTGACTTGCTAAATATATATTTTCTACAGATGGTGCTAATTCGTTTTGCAGTAAATATGCCTTGGCATCATCCTTTAATCCATCCTGTGTTAACTGACTTAATTTATCAAAGCTGTCTACACTTTCTTTTGCAATATCCTCATTTAACGGGAGGTTTTGTTCGTTAAATGAAGCATATAAACTCTGCGCATATCCGGCATCCTTTGTGATTTCCTGTAAAACCTCCGGATCTATATCTGCCTGACCGTTAAATCCGCTGATTACAACGCCGCCCTTTGCCATTTCCGCTTTGATATGATCCATAATCGTTACAGCATCTCTTGGATCAACCTTTCCCGGATGAACCCCTTCTTTTACCATTTTGCTAAAATCTTCTTTGGACATGGTTTGAGCCATAACTGTCATATATCTTTTATACATTCCTGCATCTGTCAGCATGGCTTCCTGTTTGTATTTCTGGAACGTACTTTTCTGCTTTTCATAAGCACCGATTCCGGTTTTGTTTTTTCCAAAAGAAAATTCTATTCCGTTTACAGGACCTTTTTCTTTTACCTGCGATACATTTTCACCTGTAAAAAGATTTGGTCTGGTGGCAATATCCTGTTTTTCCTGTAAATAATCTGCTGTAATATGCATAAGCTTCTCCTAAAATTAAATAAAAAAGGGTAAGTCCTTTGACTTACCCTTTATTTCGGCTATTTTTATTTATTTCTTTACTTTCCTTCAAGGCTCGTATTCTTAGAATAAGAACATAGCACTTCCATATGCAGGAAGAGTAAAGCTGATACTATAATCTCTTCCGTTGCATTCTATCTTTTCTGCAGCGATTTCCTTTGGAATCACACATCCGTTTCCTCCAAAGCATTCTTCATCACTGTTTAATAAGAGTTTATATTTTTTCTTTTTTGGAACTCCGATGCGATAGTTTTGTCTTTCCATCGGTGTCATATTTAATACAACCAGAATATTGTTTCTGCCGTTTTCAGATTTACGCATATAAGAATATACACTGTTTTCCTTATCGTCTGCGTTAATCCATTCAAAACTCTTCCAGTTATTGTCATTTTCATAAAGACAAGGATATTTATTATATGCTTCCAAAAGCTTTTGCATATAATATTTCATAGAGCTGTGTTCTTTATCCTGAAGATAATGCCACTCAAGCTCTCTGGCTTCTGACCATTCACAATCCTGTCCAAAATCCTGTCCCATGAATAAAAGCTTTTTACCGCAATGTGTAAACATGTAGGTAAAGCCGGTTCTAAGGTTAGCAAATTTATCTGTATAGTATCCCGGCATCTTGTTCAGCATAGAACATTTCAAATGCACTACTTCATCATGAGAAATCGGTAAAATATAATTTTCACTTTCATTGTAGCTCATGGCAAAGGTCATGGCATAATGATTATCTTTTCTAAAGATAGGATCCAGCTTCATATAATTACAGAAATCATGCATCCATCCCATATTCCATTTAAAAGTAAATCCGAGTCCGCCTTCCTTTGGATCTCCTGTTACCATAGGCCATGCGGTTGACTCCTCGGCAATCATCATAGTTCCCGGATATTTTACCTTCATCATAGAATTTAAATGTTTAAAGAATTCAATCGCGTGAAGATTTTTATTATTACCATATTCATTTGGAACCCACTGACCGTCTCTTCTGCCATAATCCAGATAAAGCATAGAAGCTACCGCATCTACTCTGAGTCCGTCAATGTGGAATTTCTTTACCCAGAACATTGCATTGGCAATCAGGAAATTCACTACTTCCTTCTTTTCATAATTGAAAATCTTGGTTCCCCAGTCAGGATGTTCACCCTTTCTGGTATCCGGATGTTCGAATAATGGTTCACCATCAAAATTGGCAAGTCCAAACTCATCTCTTGGGAAATGAGCCGGAACCCAGTCTAAGATAACTCCGATTTTATGCTTGTGAAGTGTATTAACCAGATACATAAAATCCTGTGGTGTTCCGTATCTGGAAGTTGGTGCATAGTATCCTGTTACCTGATATCCCCAGGAACCGTCAAAAGGATGTTCTGAAATACCCATAAGTTCAACATGAGTGTATTTCATTTCCTTTACATATTCTACAAATCTGTCAGCAAACTCTCTGTAATTGTAAAATCCTGTTTCATCTTCATCCTCTACCGGATGTTTCATCCAGGAACCGATATGACATTCATAAACTGCCATCGGCTTTTTATTCGGATCACTTTTTGGTTTTTCTGTCATCCAGTTATCATCTGACCATTTAAATGTAGTCAAATCTGTAATAACGGATGCATTGTCCGGACGAAGCTGCGCCTGATTTGCAAACGGATCCGCTTTATAAATTTTCTCACCGGATTTGGTTGTGATGACATATTTATATAAGTCTCCGACTTTTGCTCCTTCTACAAACAGAGCATAAATTCCACCGTCACCCAGACGAGTCATATTATCTTTAAAAATATCCCAGTTATTAAAGGTACCAACTACATTTACATATTCTGCATGTGGTGCCCATACTGCAAAATAAACACCCTCTTTGCCATCTAAAGTTGTTTTATGAGCACCCATTTTTTCATATATTTCATAATGAGTTCCCTGTGCAAAGAGATACTGATCATCTTCTGTTAAAAATAAAGGGTTTTTTATTGTATTACTCATGTTTTTTCCTCACTTCCTGTGTTTATTAATTCATGAAATCCTTTTCTCTTAATACAATCATATCATTGTTATCGTAACGTTTTGCAAAAATAACATCCATAAAATGACCGACATTCTTTCTTTCGGCATTGGAAATCGCATCTGTTACCATCAATCTGACTTCATCTACTGTTACTGCATGGTCAATTGACTGACGTTCTTCAATTCGATTATATAGTGCTAAAGTTCCCATATCGTCAATGGAATATTCCATACTGTTCGCATATTCCTTACCGAATTTTACCAGTCCGTCATTATCCAAAGCTGTAATATCAATGTTTACATTAAAGATATCATAAAGTCTTGCATAGCTTCTTGTTAATCTTTCAATGTTTCTCTTTGTATCTACCAAAGCTACAACAATACCATATTCTACAGTATCATTTAATTTGTTTGCCAGACTAACGATGGTATTCTGACTTAAATCTCCGGCATGATCGATAATTAATAATCCGTTCTTTAACTTTTCTACGAGCTCCGGTATATCTTTTTCAGAAAGGTCAGATGCTTCACATACTTCTGATACCTTTGAATATTTATCATTTGTTTCCTTTAAGTACGCATCGAAATTTTTTGCAATTTCAATAGGATGTGTTCCTACTTCTCCGGTAACAATTACATTTCCTGAGAATGGAATAAAGGTAATAGAATCAAGTGCTGAAGCAATCTGAGTTGCTAAATCCTTGGTTTGAGCCAGAGATCCAAATAAATCCTTTTCTGTCTTGGTTAATGCACGTGGTTCTGACGGATTTACCGGATTTGCCGGTGCAACTGGTGTCGGTGCTACCTGAAGAGGAGCTTCTGACTGAGATGTACTGTCATCCATCTGAGACATTTCCTGAGATAATGCTTCTACCTGGATATTAGTTGTATCATAATGCTGATTTGATAACTCAGTCATTAACTTTTCTTCTAATCCGTTGATTTCTGCAGTATTAAAGGTTGATTCTAACATCTTTTCCTTTTCTTCTGCATCACGTTTCATCTTAAGTGCCGCCTGAACTGCTGCCATTTTTGCAGCTTCCATTGCAGCATTTTCATCTGCAACTTCTTCTTTTAATGTTTCTTCCGTTTTCGGCTCTTCTGCAGGAATTCCCTCAGCAATTTCTTCTGCTTTTAGTTCTTCCTCTACAGGTGCTTCTACTACAGGGGCTTCTTCTTTTTCAGGTTCTAAAGCTTGCGCTACTTCTTCTTTCACTTCCTGAATACTTGGAACATCATCACCTAACTGGAATGGTTTGATTTCTTCCTCTTCTTCAGGTTCTTCCTTTACTTCTTCCGTGATTTCTTCTGCTTTCGGTTCAGCAGGTACTTCTTCTTTTACCTCTTCTACAGATTCATTCACAACTTCCGATACTATTGCTTCAGCTTCTTTCACAGGTTCTTCAAGTGATTTTTCTTCTGTTTCCTGAACCTGAACTTCTGCCTCTGCCGGTGTTTCCTCTGTAACTTCTTTTATTACTTCTTCTGTAACTTCCTCTGTTGTTTCTTCTGCAGCTGTTGTTTCTTCTTCTGTTACTTCTTCTTCCTTAGCGGCTTCTTTTGCTGCTAATTCAGCTGCCTGTTCTTCTTTTTTCTTCTTTGATAAATTGATATCTGCTAATGTATCAGCAATAGAAGGAGCCATCTTTTCGTCTGATCCGGAGAATACACCCTTAAACAGACTGGTAATTCTTGATAATCCCTTCTGTTCTTCTTCTTTTTCTTCTAACTCATCCTCAATTAGTGCATCTTCTACTTCTTTTGCTAAATCTTCTGTTTCAGAGAAAATATCTAAAGAAGGAGTTAATACATCAATCTGATTTTCAGGCTCATTCTTAAATCCTTCAAAATCAGAGAATAACGGACCTGTCTGTTCAAGCATACGTTTTTTCATTTCATCGATATGCTTTTCTTCATTTTCCTTTTTGGTCTTTTCCCATTCGCCCATAATATCGGAAAAACTGAGCTGTCCGGTAATCTGCTCCTGAACCATTGGTTCTTCTTCAGGAGTATTTTCAACTTTCTCTTCTTTTTCTTCTTTTACTTCTTCCGCTTTTTCTACTGCCGGAACAGTCTGCTGTGCAACCTGCTGTGCTACTTGCTGCGCTGCCTGCTTTGCAGCCTCCATAGCTACTGTTTGCATTGCCTGAATAAATGCTTCAGGTAATGGTTCATTTTGATTAAAAATCAGAGGAGTAATTTCTTTTTCAGGAGCCTTTGGTTCTTCTTTTACTTCTTCCTCAGCTGCTTCTTCGGCTACCTCTTCCGGTTCTTCCTCAGTTTCTTCCGGTTCTTTGGCTACTACCTCATCTTCCGATTCTTTGGAAATTTCCTCTTCCTCTTTCGCTGCTTCCTCTACGACTTCTACTAATTCTTCAAAAACATCCGATTCCAGTTTCACTGCTTCTTCAGCTACTTCTTCGGCTGTCTCTGTTGTTTCTTCTTCAGCCTTTTCTGTGTCTTTGGCTACTGCCTCATCTTTTGATTCTTCAGAAATCTCCTCTTCCTCTTTCGCTGCTTCCTCTACGATTTCTACCAATTCTTCAAATGATTTGGTTTCTAATTCTACAGCTTTATCATCCGTTTTTGGTTCTTCTGAAACTTCTTCTTTCTCTTCTTCTGCTTCAGTTTCTTTTGATTCCTCAGCTTTTTCTGCCTCAGTCTCTTCAGTTACTTCTTCAGCAGCCTCTTCTACTTTTTCTTCTGTTGGCTCTTCTGAAACTTCTTCTTCTTTATCTTCTGCTACTTCAGTTTCTTTTGATTCCTCAACTTTTTCTGCCTCAGTCTCTTCAGCTACCTCTTCAGCAGTTTCTTCTACTTTTTCTTCTGTTGGTTCTTCTGAAACTTCTTCTTTTTCTTCTTCTGCTTCAGCTTCCTTTGGTTCCTCAGCTTTTTCTGCCTCAGTCTCTTCAGTTACTTCTTCAGCAGCTTCTTCAACTTTTTCTTCTGTTGGCTCTTCTGAAACTTCTTCTTTTTCTTCTTTATCTTCTGCTACTTCAGTTTCTTTTGATTCCTCAGCTTTTTCTGCCTCAGTCTCTTCAGCTACCTCTTCAGCAGCCTCTTCTACTTTTTCTTCTGTTTCAGAAGCTTCAGATGCTTCTTCACCCTGATCTGCAATTTTTGCCGCTTCAAAAATTGTATCAATCGGAAGTGCTCTGGTTGCATCATCTGCTTCCATATCTTCCTGTGCAAAAAGCTTTGCCAAATCCTTTGCTAATACTTCCTGCAAATTGATTGTGCTATATTCATCATCCACATCAATTGTCTTGACCTGAATATCTAAATCATCATCTTTTTTCTCTGCCTTTTCAGGAACAATCTTCATATCGGCATCTTCATCATCTTCTTCCAATGCCTCTTCTTCCTCAATTACTTCCTCCGGCTCATCTTCTGCTTCGTCTGACTCTTCTGTATCCTCTACATCTTCTTCCTCTAAAGCTTCGTCTTCCATGGTTTCATCATCAAGGATTTCTTCTTCAAGATCTTCTTCTAATACTTCCTCGTCTTCTAATTCCTCTTCCGGCTCTTCGTCTTCCAGACTCTTTTCAACATCCTTTTCTGTAAACACGCTTAAATTGAAAAGACGCTTTGTTCCGCCTGTTTCCTGAGCAATCTTTTTAGACGGCATCTTAGCAGTCTTTGCTTTTGCTGCTTCAACCGTCTTGATTTCTATTGACATAGAAGGTTCTACTTCTTTTTCTTCTTCCTGAGGTTCCCCTGCCTCTACTGCAGCAATTGCTTCCAGCTCAGACATAAATCTGGCATTGTATTTTTCCTGCTGCTGAAGTGTTAATGGTGCATGAAGCATTTTAAGCTCCATCGCCTTTACAACATACTTACCTTCACCAAACCAAAGAATCAATTCATCACATTCTTCTACACATCTGGTAGCAAGTCCGATTCTATGATACAGATAAGCGAGCTCATATGCCCATTTTTCTCTGTAATCACGTTTTTTGTATTCTTCCAGCACAGCAATACGTTCTTCCAAACTTACATCCTGTGCTTCATATAAACGATACTGAAGAATAAAACGTCCGGTATCTTTTGGCGCAATTTGAACAAATTCTTTATAATATTCTACTGCCTGAACAGTTTCTTCCAATTTAATAGAAAGCTCACATAAAGAATAAACGATCTTTCTGGAACCCGGCTGTAAATCGTATGCTAATAAGAGAACCTCTTTACTGTCCTCATATCTTCGATTCATCTTATAAAGTTCACTGACTTTGCAGAGCATAACAACACTTCTGACCCTTCTCCAGTCGATTGTGTCAGCTATTTTAACTGCTTGTACATACTCTTGTTCATCAATTAAAGAGTTGATTTCCTCAGCTCGAATTCGATATTCATATTTATCCAAAATTCTTCACCTCAATTTAAAAAATTCTAAAAAGTTTACTTATAATCCCACTCCGTTTAAGTGTATCACACTGGCTATTTCATGTCAAAATGAGAACACAGATATTTCATGATTTTTAGGCAAAAAAAAAGCACCACCCCGCAGCCTAAAGCTACGAAACGATACTTTATAGTGCGCGATCAGGGGCTCGAACCCTGGACACCCTGATTAAGAGTCAGGTGCTCTACCAACTGAGCTAATCGCGCGTTTCTTATGAATTACTCACAACGCAAGTGTTATTATAGTATATGTATTTCCATATTGCAAGTACTTTTTTTCACTTTTTTAATTTTTTTTCTTCTTTTTTTTCAATCCTAACTTTTCCTTGTGATGTTTTACTAAAATAGCTATAATTCAAGGGAAGATAAAAGAAACTAGAAAAGAGAATAAAATGATAATTGATACACATGCACATTATGATGATTCTCAGTTTGATGAAGACCGAGATCAAATGCTCGCAGACTTTGAACAAAATCATATTGAAAAAGGCATTTTAGCCACAGCTTCTGTCAATAGTATAAATAGAGTAATGTCTTATATAGATACCTATCCGAATATTTACGGAATGCAGGGCGTTCATCCGGATGAAGTCGGTGGTATGACGGATGATTTACTTTTACAGATGGAAGAAAACTGTAAACATTCTAAAATAGTGGCCATTGGTGAAATCGGACTGGATTATCACTGGAATGTAGAAGCCAAAGAAATTCAAAAAGAATGGTTTACCAAGCAGTTAGAGCTTGCCATCAAAACAAATCTTCCTGTCTGTATCCATTCAAGAGACAGTGCCCAGGATACCTTTGATATTTTAAAGGAATATTCTGACAAACAGGTAAAAGGTGTGATACACTGTTATTCCTATAGTCCTGAAATGGCTATAGAATATGTAAAAATGGGATATTATATCGGAATCGGTGGTGTTGTTACCTTTAAAAACGGTAAAAAATGCAAAGATACTGTCAGAGAGATTCCTCTCGAACGTATTGTATTAGAAACAGATGCTCCTTACCTTTCGCCGGAGCCTTTCAGAGGAAAACGAAACGAATCTTCTTATTTAAAGTATGTCGCTGAAGAAATAGCTGCTATCAAGGAAATTAGTGCAGAAGAAGTCATCAGACAGACTACAATCAATGCATATACCATTTATCCAAAGCTTAACAATTAGCAATGCCGAAACATTTATTTTATTATTTTACATTTGAATAATATATTCATAAATAAAGGAGAAAAAATGGCAAATTTAGGAAATCCTCAAAATACCATTGAAATACTTCAAAAATATCACTTTAACTTTCAAAAGAAATTTGGACAGAATTTTTTAATTGATACTCATGTACTGGACAAGATTATTGATTCGGCTGAGATTACAAAAGATGACTGTGTTTTGGAAATCGGTCCCGGTATCGGTACTATGACACAGTACCTGGCAGAAAATGCCAGAGAAGTCATTGCAGTTGAAATTGATAAAAACCTGATTCCTATTTTAGGTGATACTTTATCTTCTTATGATAATGTGACTATTATTAATGAAGATATTCTCAAGGTGGATATTGCAAAGCTTGCAAAAGAAAAAAATGACAATAAACCGATCAAGGTTGTTGCCAATCTTCCTTATTATATTACGACTCCGATCATCATGGGACTTTTTGAAAGTCATGTACCGCTTGACAGTATTACTATTATGGTACAAAAGGAAGTAGCAGATCGAATGAAAACAGGACCAGGCAGTAAAGACTATGGTGCTCTTTCTTTGGCAGTTCAGTATTATGCAAAGCCGGAAATTGTTGCGAATGTACCGCCAAACTGTTTTATGCCAAGACCAAATGTCGGTTCTGCAGTGATTAAACTCACCAGATATGAAAAACCGCCTGTTGATGTCAAAAATGAGCATTATATGTTTTCTTTGATTCGTGCCAGCTTTAATCAGCGAAGAAAAACTTTAGTTAACGGATTAACAAATGGAGGAGTTGCCACCAAAGAAGAGGTTTTAAATACTTTAGAAAAGATGAATCTGCCTGCTACAATTCGCGGAGAAGCCCTAAATTTGGAACAGTTTGCAAATCTTTCGAATTTATTAAGAGATTAAAGATTGCTTTTATTTTACTAATTTTGTAAAATAATCACGATACTATGCTTTTTTATCAAGGATAAAAGGGTAGGTTATAACATTTTCATTCAGTGTATACTGAAAAATAAAAGGGAGGACAAAATGAAAACAAAGAGAAACTTATTAACAAAGCTTAGCCTCTTTGCAATGGCTCTCGTTTGTTCCATCGGTTTGATGGGAAAAGTAGATGCTTTTGCATTGTCGGCTCCAACTAATGTAGCACAGGTTGTTACCGATCAGAGTGATACACATATTCAGGTAGCATACACTACACCAAGCAGCTATGTATATATTCGTTATGTAGAAGCTGCTTATTACAGAGGAGATGCTTCTACTGCTTGGAATTATACCAGTAATGATGGTGCTCAGTATTCTTATACCAGTGATACTGAAACTATTTTCGGATTAAAAGCCGGTACTACATATATTGTAGAAGTAGGTAGTGCTTCATCCAGAAGTACAAATGCAAATGCAGCTGTTTACTGTGCTCCAATTGAAGCAAATACAGCTCCTGATTATATTACATCACTTACTCAGACAAATGCGACATTAGATAATGTAACTGTAACATGGCCTGCAGTATATGGTGCAACAGGATATACAGTTTACCGTGCAACAGAAGCAATTTACAGCGACGAATCAAAGCTTCAGAAAATCGGAAATGTAGCTACAAATTCTGCTACAGTTGCAGGTTTTGGCAGAAATACATGTCCTTATGTTTATGTTATTCCATACAGAACATCAGCTAAGAATCCAACACCTATTTATGCTGATTCTTACAGATATGTTCAGTGTGCTACATTACCTACAGCACCAACAAATATCAGACCTACTTACAGATCTTCATCATTAAAGCAGATTGGATTTTCTTATGATATTTCTGCTTGTAAAACAAATATGGATGGAGCTGAAGTATTAATTACAAATGCTTCCGGTAAGAAAATTGCTTCCGGTGATGCTAGTGTATATGCTTCAATTAACTACATTAAAAATGCGAAATTATTCAAACAGCCATTTAAATATCAGGTAAGAGCTTACTTCAAGCTGACAAACGGTACAAAACTTTACGGACCATGGTCAGCAGCAAAGGTTTTCATTCCTGATGCAAAAGCTAAACAGATTAAACGATCATATTACGCTTCAAGCGGAACACTTACATTTGAAAAAATCAAAGGTGCAACAAGCTATACTGTATATCACAGTACAAACGGAAAGAAATGGAAAGTTGTTGCAAAGAATGTAAAGGGATCAAGTGCTTATGTTCCATACAGCAGAAGTGCAGCAAAGAACTACTACTATATCAAATCTAACAAAGTTAAATTTGGAAAGAAGAAACTTAGCAGTGTAGCTCCTGGAAAAGCAGTTAGCTTCTACTACGTATAATAAAATAAGAAAAGAAATAGAAAAGGCGATGCAAATGCATCGCCTTTTTTTATGTCTGTATTTTTAAGCAACCGCTTTATCCTTTGAGAATAAAATCTTTAAAATAATCGGTGTAGATATAGAAGATACAATAATCAGCAGAATTACGGATGTAAAATACACCGGTTCAATTAATCCTACAGATAATCCTTTTTGAGCAACAATCAAGGCTACCTCGCCTCTGGTCATCATTCCTACACCAATCTTTAATGAATCAATCCAGTTAAACTTACAAATCTTTGAAATCAATCCGCAACCGATAATCTTTGTAATCAATGCTACAAATACAAATCCGATAGAGAATAATAAAATCGGAATTGTCATCTGTTCAATGTTTGTTTTAAGACCGATTGATGCAAAGAAAATTGGTCCGAATAACATATAAGAGTTAATATCCATCTTTTCTGCAATGTAATCAGAATCCTGAATACTGCAAAGAATAATTCCTGCAAAATAAGCACCTGTAATATCTGCAATTCCAAAATACTTTTCTGCGATATAAGCCAGAGCAAAACAATAAGCAAGTCCGGCAATCGGAATTCTTCTGGTATGCGGATAACGCTTATCTACCTTTTTAAATATTTTATAACTGATATAACCTATTACTACAGATAATACAAAGAATAAAATTGTACTAATCACAACTTTTCCAGGATTGGAATCCGGATTTTTAAATCCGATTACAAAGGTAAGTACCATAATACCGATAATATCATCGATAATAGCAGCACTTAAAACCGTCGTTCCAACCTTTGTCTTTAACTTACCCATTTCCTTTAGAGACGATACGGTAATACTTACTGATGTTGCCGTCATAATCGTTCCTATAAATACAGCCTTATAAAAACTTTCTGATCCCCAAGGAGCAGCTCCATAATATGCCATATAAAAAAGTGCTCCGCCGATAAGCGGTACAAATACACCACAACAGGCAATTAAAAATGCAATCGGTCCGGTTTTCAAAAGTTCCTTAAGGTCAGTACCAAGTCCGGCACTAAACATTAAGAGTACGACTCCGACCTCAGCCATTTTCAGGATAAAATCAGTTTGATCTACAATAGCCAACATACTTGGTCCTATTAATAATCCTGCAATGATTTCACCAACTACCTGAGGAGCTTTACACTTTCGGGCTAAAATTCCAAAAAATTTAGCAGCAATAATAATAATTGCTAAATCACGAAACACACTATATGCTTCCATTTTTTACACCTCGAATTTCACGTATTATTATATTGTCAATGGTCTACGGTTTCTTATTTTAGCACAAAAGCACTTTCTGTCAATTATCTGAAACAAATGAAATAAAAAATCTACAGAAATGACGATTTCTGTAGATTTTTCTCTCTTTTTTTATGAAATTATCAATATAAAATTTCTGTTTATTCTTCTGTATCCTCTGATATTTCCTGATTCATATCAGTCTCTGAAATAATTTCACCATCCACGATGTTTTCTGAATCTTCCAAATCTTCTACATCATCCAGTTCAACATTTCCGTCTGAAACCTTTTCACGTACCTTTGCAATTTTTGCAACTGTAACATTTTCACTCAAGTTAATCATCTTGACACCGGAGGTAATTCTTCCGAGTGTAGATACATCTTCCATACGAAGCTGAATAATAATTCCTTCGTTGGTAATCATCATGATTTCATGATCATCATTTACAGCCTTAACACCTACAACATCACCGGTCTTTTCGGTAATCTTGTAGCATTTTACTCCCTTACCACCACGTTTTTGTACCGTGAATTCCTGAAGATAAGTTCTCTTTCCGAGACCCTTTTCAGAAACGATAAGTAAGCTGTCTCCCTGATGATCAAGCTGCATACCAATGATAGCATCCTGATCTGATAAATTCATACCTATAACACCCATTGAGGATCTTCCGGTATTTCTGACATCTGTTTCTTTGAATCTGATACACATACCCTGTTTTGTAACCAGGAATATTTCTGTTTCTTTATCTGTCAGTTTTACTTCAATTAATTCATCATCATCTCTTAAATTAATTGCAGCAAGTCCGTTCTTACGAATATTATTAAACTCTGAAATACCTGTCTTTTTAACGATACCGTTCTTTGTTACCATAAACAGGTTCTTTGAACTGATATCCTGATCATCCGGAATCGGAATAATCGCACTTATCTTTTCACCCGGATTTAACTGAAGTAAATTGATAATTGCAGTTCCTCTGGCAGTTCTTCCTGCTTCCGGAATTTCATATGCTTTCAGTCTGTATACACGGCCAAAGTTTGTAAAGAACATAATATAATAATGTGTATGCATCATCAAAAGATCTTCAATATAATCATCTTCGATGGTCTGCATTCCCTTAATTCCCTTGCCGCCACGGTTCTGAGCCTTAAAATTATCTACTGTCATTCTCTTGATATAACCTAAAGAAGTCATAGCAATTACAGTATTTTGTCTAGGAATCATATCTTCCATAGAGATATCAAATTCGTCAAATCCAATCTTTGAACGTCTGTCATCTCCAAACTTGTCTGAAATTGTTTTGATTTCTGTACGAATTACACCGAGAAGAATCTTTTCATCTCCCAAAATTGCCTTTAATTCTGCAATTCTCTTTAATAATTCTGCATGCTCATTTTCAAGCTTTTCTCTTTCCAAGCCTGTCAAAGCACGAAGTCTCATATCTACAATCGCCTGTGCCTGTGCTTCTGACAATGCAAAACGATCAATTAAGTTTTGCTTTGCAACCTGAGTATTTTCAGAAGCTCTGATGATTTTAATAACTTCATCAATATGATCAAGAGCGATTAATAATCCCTGTAAAATATGATCTCTTTCTTCTGCTTTATTTAAATCATATTTTGTTCTTCTGGTAACGACTTCTTTTTGATGCTCCAAATATAAATTCAGCATCTGTAACAGATTCAATACCTTTGGCTCATTATTTACCAGTGCCAGCATAATCACACCAAAAGTATCCTGCATCTGAGTATGCTTATAAAGCTGATTTAAAATAATATTCGGATTTACATCCTTACGAAGTTCAATAACTACTCTGGTACCTTCTCTGTTTGATTCATCTCTTAAATCTGTGATACCATCAATCTTTTTCAGCTTAACAAGTTCTGCAATCTTAATTAAAAGATTTGCTTTATTTACCATATAAGGAAGCTCGGTAGCAACAATTCTGTTTTTACCGTTTGGCATTGTTTCAATATTGGTTACGGCACGAACCCTTACCTTACCTCTACCTGTTCTGTATGCTTCTTCGCATCCTTTTGTACCTAAAATAAGACCACCGGTCGGAAAATCAGGAGCTTTTACAATATTCAAAAGCTCTTCAATTTCTGTTTCCCTGTCTTCTAATACACGATTATCAATAATCTTAACAACACCGTCTACTACTTCTCTTAAATTATGAGGCGGAATATTGGTAGCCATACCTACCGCAATACCGGTAGTTCCGTTTACCAAAAGATTTGGATATCTGCTTGGAAGTACAACCGGTTCTTTTTCTGTTTCATCAAAGTTTGGAATAAAATCTACAGTATCTTTATTGATATCAGCCAGAAGCTCCATAGAAATTTTTGAAAGTCTTGCTTCTGTATATCGCATGGCAGCTGCACCGTCACCATCTTCTGAACCGAAGTTTCCGTGACCGTCTACCAAAGGATATCTGGTTGACCATTCCTGAGCCATATTTACCAAAGCACCATAAATTGAACTGTCACCATGTGGATGGTATTTACCCATGGTATCACCAACGATACGGGCGCTCTTACGATGTGGCTTATCCGGACCGTTATTTAATTCAATCATGGAAAACAGTACACGTCTTTGTACCGGCTTTAAGCCATCTCTTACATCCGGAAGCGCACGAGATGCAATAACACTCATGGCATAATCGATATAAGAATTTTCCATGGTCTTCTTCAGGTCGACATTTTTTACTTTATCAAATACATTATCCGGCATATTTGTATCCATTTAATTTCTCCTAAATATCAAGATTCTTAACAAATTGCGCATTTTCTTCAATGAAGAGTCTTCTGGGTTCTACTTTATCACCCATTAATGTAGTAAAGGTTAAATCTACTTCTGATTCTGCCTCTTCATCCATACAAACCTTTAACAAAATTCTGTTTTCAGGATCCATGGTTGTTTCCCAAAGCTGTTCCGCATCCATTTCTCCAAGACCTTTATAACGCTGAATTCTGTTATTCTGATCTCTACCAACTTCTTTTAAAATATTATCAAGCTCATCATCACTGTAAGCATACCAAACCTTTTTATTTTTCTCGAGTTTGTATAAAGGCGGCTGAGCCAAATATACATATCCCTGTTTGATAAGCTCCGGCATAAAACGATAAATAAAGGTAAGCATTAAAGTTGAAATATGAGCTCCGTCTACGTCGGCATCGGTCATAATAATAATTTTATGATATCTCAGTTTTGAAATATCAAAATCATCATGAATACCTGTTCCGAATGCTGTAATCATTGCCTTAATTTCTGCATTGGAATAAATTTTGTCAAGTCTGGCTTTTTCTACATTTAATATCTTTCCGCGAAGCGGTAAAATTGCCTGAGTTGCACGGTTTCTGGCTTTTTTCGCACTACCACCGGCTGAATCTCCCTCGACTATGTAAATTTCACAGTTTTCCGGATTTTTATCAGAACAATCCGCCAATTTACCAGGAAGAGCCAAACTATCAAGAGCAGTTTTTCTTCTGGTTAAATCTCTGGCTTTTCTCGCTGCATCTCTGGCACGCTGTGCCAAAATTGATTTTTCACAAATAATCTTTGCTACCGTAGGATTTTGTTCAAGGAAATAAGTAAGCTGTTCACTTACAATACTATCAACTGCTCCTCTGGCTTCTGAATTACCAAGCTTTTGTTTTGTCTGACCTTCAAACTGAGGATCTTCAATCTTGATTGAAACAATTGCTGTTAAACCCTCTCTGATATCTTCACCGGAAAGATTAGATTCACTTTCCTTTAAAAGCTTATTGCTTCTCGCATAATCATTAAAGGTTTTGGTAAGAGCATTTCTGTAACCGGCAAGATGAGTACCACCCTCCGGTGTATTAATATTATTAACAAAGCTGAATGCTGATTCGTTATAAGAATCATTATGCTGCATTGCAACTTCTACATATACTCCGTCTTTACTTCCTTCAAAATACAATACATCATTGTATAATGGAGTTTTGCTGGAATTAAGATAAGATACAAATTCCTTGATTCCGCCTTCATAGTGGAATACCTTATGATAATTTTCTTCTCTTAAATCGGTTAAAACAATTTTTAAATTTTTGGTAAGGAAAGCCATTTCACGAAGTCTCTGTTTTAAAATATCATGATCATAAACAGTTTCTTCAAAAATGGTATCATCCGGCATAAATGTTACCTTTGTACCGGTTTTTTCCATTTCACATTCACCAATCACTTTTAACGGATAGCAAACATGACCTCTTTCATAACGCTGTTTATAAATCTTTCCTTCATTAAAAATTTCTACTTCCAAATAATTGGACAAAGCATTTACAACAGAAGCACCAACTCCGTGAAGTCCGCCGGATACTTTGTATCCTCCACCGCCAAACTTTCCGCCGGCATGTAAAATAGTAAATACTACTTCAACAGCAGGAATTCCTGCTTTTTTATTGATACCTACCGGAATACCACGTCCATTATCTATTACTGTAATAGAATTATCCTCATTAATGAAAACCTGAATTTCTGTACAATATCCTGCCAATGCTTCATCTACGGAATTATCTACAATTTCATACACCAAATGATGAAGTCCTCTGATGGAAGTACTACCAATATACATACCGGGTCTTTTACGTACTGCTTCCAGTCCCTCTAAAATCTGTATATTGTCTGCACCGTAATTTTCACTCATGAAATGCCTCCTATACTTTTTACTACAAAAAACTAATTTTCGGATGTTATACTACCATTTGTTACTTTAAAAATCTTATCAATTTCCAGTCTGTGATTAATAAATTCATCCAGACCTGTACAGGTTATGATGGTCTGAATATCACCTATACTGTTTAACAAATAATTTTGTCTGTTACTGTCAAGCTCTGACAATACATCATCTAACAATAAAACAGGATTATCTCCCGTCACTTTTTTCATAATTTCAATTTCTGATAATTTGAGAGAAAGTGCTGCAGTTCTTTGTTGTCCCTGCGAACCGTACTTTCTGATATCTATTCCGTTGATCAAAAAACAAAAATCATCTCTGTGAGGTCCAACCGTAGTCGATTTCATCCTCATATCCTTATCCTTTGATGACATCAATTTATTTTCAAACTCATCAAAAGATGAATCAGGTTCATACACAATTTTTATATTTTCTTTTTCTCCGGACAAGCTTTTATGAATGCTTTCTATAATCTCATTCAGCTGACTTACAAATTCTTCTCTTCTTTTTATTATTTTCTTTCCGTAAGTTATCAGCTGCATATCCCAAACTGACAAAGAGCTTTCAAGGTCTCTGTTCATATAACAGTCCTTTAAAAGCTTGTTTCTCTGATTTAAAATTTTTACATATTGATTTAAATCATATAAATAATATTTATCAATCTGACATAATTCCATATCAACAAATCTTCTTCTCTCCGAAGGACCATTCTTTATAATTGATAAATCTTCAGGAGAAAAAAATACGACATTTAATAATCCCAATAGCTGGGCAGCTTTTTTAAGCTGAGATGAATTAATTGCTATTCCCTTTGATTTGTTTTTACGAAGATGCATGTCTATTTTATATTCCATGCCGTCTTTATCCAGATATGTACGTATATGAGATTCTTCTTTTCCAAAAAGAATTACTTCTTTATCTTTGCTTCCCTTATGAGATTTAGTAGTAGCCGATAAAAAAATAGCTTCTAACACATTTGTTTTTCCCTGAGCATTATCACCATATAAAATATTGGTTCCTTTTTCAAACTCCAGAGAAAGAGTCTCATAATTTCTGAAATTTTCAAGCTGAATTGATTTAATAATCACAATAAAACCTACTTAACTACCTTGTATACAATTCCGTCAACTTCTATTTCATCACCGCTGTATACTTTTTTTCCTCTGCGAAGTTCAACTTCTCCGTTATACTTTACTTCACCATCTAAAATCATTAGTTTGGCTTCTAAACCGGAATCTACGATTCCGGCAAGTTTCAAAGCCTGTCCTAATTTAATAAAATCATCTTTTATAACAATTGTATTCATAAAAATCTTTTTAATATACCTTTTTACATGTTGTTAAAATTAACCGGAAGAATCAAGTAAAGATATGTATTATCTCTGTCCTTGATAAAACAAGGTGCCTTTGGATTAACCATATACATATCAATGGTTGAATCATCAATAACCTTTAATGCATCAATCAGGAATTTTGGATTAAATCCGATTGTTAAATCCTTACCTTCTTTCTGAAGATCAATGACTTCATTCATGCTTCCGATTGTAGAATTGATTCTAAGCTCCATATATCTGTCGCTCACTTCTACGATAATAGGCTTTTTGTCACCTTCTTTTACCATAAGTGTCGCTCTGTCGATACAGCTCAATAAATCCTTTTTATTTACAGTTACTTTTGTTTCATAATCAGATGAAATCATCTGATCAACCTTGAAATATTCACCTTCCATTAATCTGGAAACTACAACTGTATTATCAAATTCAAAAATAATATGCTTATCAGCAAAATAAATATTTACATCCTTATCTGCTTCACCGGTTAAAATCTTGCTGATTTCATTCAATGTTTTACCCGGAACAATTACTTTTTCACTTTCATATTCATTTTTAAGCTGAGTATTACGAATTGAAATTCTGTGACCATCTAAAGATACTACTCTGAAGTGATCACCATTTATTTCAAATAGTTCACCGCCCATAATTTTATTTGTATCATTTTCAGCAATAGAAAAAATAGTCTGTCTGATTACTTCCTTTAATGTGAACTGAGAAATGATAACAGGATTCTTTCTTTCAATTTCAGGAAGATAAACAAAATCCTCTGCTGATTTACCAACAATATTAAAATGAGCTTTTTCACAAGTAATAAATGTATTAAAGCTTGCATCTGTTTCGATGGTAACATCATTATCAGGAAGCTTTCTTACAATTTCCAAAAAGAACTTAGCTTCTAATGCAATAATACCAGGCTCAACAATATCTCCTTCAATTATTGTATCAATACCAAGATCCATATCATTGGCAATTAATCTGATTTCTCCCTTTGATGCATCTACTAAAATGCATTCCAAAATAGGCATGGTAGTTTTTGAAGGAACTGCCTTTGAAACAATTTGAACACCATTTAATAAATTTGATTTTTTACAAACTAATTTCATTGTTGATAACTTCCTTTGGTCAAATTTTAGATACGCTCACAGGCGCGTTTTCATACTTAAATAAAATAAATTAGTATTATTATTAATAATAGGTGTGGATATGTGCATAACCCTTTCTATTATACTATTTTTTAGGCAAAAATGGAATGGATAACTTGTCGATTCTTATGTTTTTTAACAGGAATAATTATGTGTTTATCAACAATGATTTTTTAAGTAAAATATATGCAATTTTTATAATTTATTTTATCAACACATAAGCAATAAGAAATCAACAAAGTTATCAACATTAAGAAGGATTAATCTTTTTCTTAATGGTATTAATCTTATTTACCAAATCCTCATTTGTTGCCATTTCTTTCTTTATTTTTTCTTCACCGTGCATAATAGTAGAATGATCCTTCTTGCCTATTAAGTTACCGATTGTTTTATATTGAGTACCTAAAATATCACGGCATAAATACATGAAGATTTGTCTTGGATAAACAAATTCTGAATTACGTTTTGAAGATTTAATATCACTTACCTGGATACCAAAGTGTTCTGCAACCACTTCCATAATATATTCAGGAGTAATTTCTTTTGTTTTAGCAGGATAAATAATATCCTTCAGAGCATCTTCTGCCACAGCTAAAGAAAGCTCTGTATTGTTTAATTTTGAAAAGGCGATTACTTTCTTTAAAGCACCTTCTAATTCACGAATATTAGATTTAATATTGGTAGCTATGTATTTTAAAATTTCTTCATCTACTTTACGATCTGTCATTTCGATGTTTTTCTTTAAAATAGCCATTCTGGTTTCATAATCCGGTGATTTAATATCAGCTATCAAGCCCCATTCAAATCTGGAGCGATATCTTTCATCTAAAGTAGTCATTTCTTTCGGTGGCTTATCAGAAGATAATATAATCTGTTTTCCGGCATTATGAAGGGCATTGAAGGTGTGGGAAAATTCTTCCTGAGTACTTTCTTTACCTATAATAAATTGAACATCATCTAATAATAAAACATCAATATTTCTGTATTTTTCTCTAAGGTTTGTCATAGAAGCTGAATTACCGGAACGAATAGAATCAATCACTTCGTTGGTAAATTGTTCTGAATTGACATATAAAACCTTCATATCTGAATTATGTTCCAATATGAAGTTACCAATAGAGTACATAAGATGTGTTTTACCAAGTCCTGCATCACCATATAAAAATAAAGGATTGTAAGCAATTCCCGGTGATTCAGCAACAGCTAAAGCAGCAGAATGAGCAAACTTATTGTTACTTCCTACTACAAAGGTATCAAAATTATACTTACCGTTTAAGTTAGCTTCTTTATTCTTAATGTTGTAGATGATTTTTTCTTCCTTTACAGGATTATCATTATCTACTTCGTTTTCTAATAAGAAGGAAACCGTATATTCATGATTGAACATTTCAGAAATAGATACCTGAAAATAGATTTTATATTTACTTGAAATATAAGATAAGGCGTGAGCCTGATCAGAAGGAATCACGATTTTTATATTATCATCAACTACCTCATAAAACTGCAAAGGCAAAATCCAGGTATTAAAGGAAATATCTGTTAAATCGTATTCTTTTTTTATAATATTTTTAATTTCTTCCCATTTTTCAGCAATTGGATGCATAGCATACTCCTTCACTATGAAATACTTATCTTATATTAAACCAAAGTAATTAAAATATCAAATTGCTGCAAGTCTTGAAAATTATGAAAAAAATTTTTTAAAAAATATATTTTTATGTAAATAGAAAAGAAAAATGTTGATAAGTAAAAAAAAGTTTTCAACATTTTAAGTGTCAATTTTTATGTAAAAAAGGGTGTTTTAATAAAATAATCATAAAGTTATCCACAAGATATCAACATTTTGTTCATAACATTATGTAAATTTATAAAAAAAATATATGATTTTTTATCTTCTATATATAGTGTAAGGAAAAATAGAAATCTTCTATATATAGGTAAAAAAAATTTTTAACAATTTTTGCCCTAAAATAAAGGAAAAAATTGACTTGACGTATATTTTTCTTTCTTATATAATCGTTATTGATGTTTTCTAACCATAGAAAAAGGAGGTGTGTTGGATATGAAGATGACATTTCAGCCAAAGAAGAGACAGAGATCTAAAGTTCATGGTTTCAGAGCAAGAATGAGTTCTGCAGGCGGAAGAAAAGTTTTAGCTGCAAGAAGAGCAAAAGGAAGAAAGAAATTATCAGCATAGGCCGCAGTTTTGTGGCCTTTTTTTCTCTTTATTTTTCATTATTAGAGAATTAGGTATTGAATATGAAATTTTCACAATCGCTGAAAAAGAACAGAGATTTCCAGTATGTATACAAAAATGGTAAATCAAAAGCCAATCGATATTTTATTATGTATGTGTTAGAAAATAATCAGGGTATAAACAGACTTGGAATATCTGTAAGTAAAAAAGTGGGCAATAGTGTGGTAAGACATCACGTGTGCAGAATTGTTCGCGAAATTTACAGACTACGGGAAGAAATGTTTAATAGTGGTTTAGACATTGTAGTCATTGCACGACCCAGTGTAAAGGATGCATCCTATCATGATGCAGAGAGTGCACTATTACATCTTTCAAAGCTTCATCATATATGTAATAAGAATGATGAAGAAGTAAGTGATGAGTAGAGTGTTTCTACTATATATAATAGGAATTTAAAATGAAACGTTTTTTCATTACGATGATAAAGTTTTATCAAAAGTATGTTTCTCCATATAAAAGTACTAAATGTCCTTATATTCCAACCTGTTCCAATTATGGAATAGAAGCAATTGAAAAGCATGGAGTAATAAAGGGTGGTTTACTTACAGCATGGAGAATACTCAGATGTAATCCGTTTTCAAAGGGAGGATATGATCCTGTTCCTTAGAAAATTAGGTTTTTACCTAAATATTAGGAGGAATTAGTTTTGACAGGTATGTTATTAACAAAAAATTCCGGTTTTATTATTGGTCCTATCTCTAGTTTGATTGGATTTATTATGAACGGAATCTTTACAGTACTTGATAAAATTGGTATTCCAAACATCGGACTTGCAATTATTATTTTAACTTTAGTTGTATATCTTTGTATGATGCCTTTAACATACAAGCAGCAAAAGTTTTCAAAGCTTTCTGCAAAGATGAATCCTGAACTTCAGGCTGTTCAGGCAAAATATAAAGGTAAAAAAGATCAAGATTCCATGATGAAAATGAATGAAGAAACAAAAGCCATTTATGAAAAATATGGTGTTTCTCCATCCGGCAGCTGTTTACAGCTTGTAATTCAGCTTCCTATTATGTGGGCTCTTTATCGTGTTATTTATAATGTTCCGGCATATGTTCCGAGCGTTAAAAAAGTATTCGTTGATTTAGTAGACAAGTTAGTTACATTAGACGGCAGTACAGAATTTATTCAAGGATTTGGTAATGCAGCAATGTATAACAAACAGTTTACCAGCGATTCTTTTGTTGCCGGAAGCGAGTTTATGAAGAATACCTTTATTGATGTACTCAATAAGGCTTCATCCACAGAGTGGATGTCACTGAAAGATAATTTTTCTTCTGTTGCTACAGAAGTACAGAAAACTTATGATGCATTAAGTCATTTTAATAACTTTTTAGGACTTAATATCGGTAATTCACCTTCTTATATTATTATGAGTGCTTTTCAGTCAAAAGCATATTTAATGATTATTGGTGCATTAATGATTCCGCTTCTTGCTGCTTTGACACAGTTTTTAAATGTTCAGCTTATGCCACAGCCGGAAAACAACGGTAAATCAGGTAATGATCAGGCAGATGCAATGGCAGCCAGCATGAAATCTATGAATATGATGATGCCGATTATGTCAGCAGTATTTTGTTTTACACTTCCTACCGGTCTTGGTTTATACTGGATTGCCGGTGCTGTTGTCAGATCAATTCAGCAGGTAGCGATTAACCGTTACATTGACAGAATTGATTTTGATGAGGTAATCAAACAAAATATTGAAAAAGCAGAAGAAAAACGTAAGAAACAAAAGGATTATATTGCTGCTGCCACTGTAAATAACAGTGCCAGAAAGAATACAAAAAACATTACTTCTTCTACTGGTTTATCAGAATCAGAAAGAGAAGCATTAGTTGAAAAAGCAAAGAACGCCAGTAAAAATAAAGGTAGTATTGCAGCAAAAGCAAATATGGTTCGTGATTATAATGAAAAGAATAGTAAATAGGAGGGTATCATGGAGTTTACTAAATTTTCAGCAAAAACAGTAAATGATGCAATTACTGAAGCATGTCAGCAATTTGCAGTTACAAGTGATAAGCTTGAATATGAAGTAGTTGATGAAGGTTCAGCTGGTTTTCTTGGATTTAATTCTAAACCTGCAGTAATCAATGCAAGAGTAAAAGAAGAAGAAGTAAAAATTGATGATAAAGCAAAAGACTTCTTATCAGATGTTTTCAAATCTATGAATCTTGCAGTTGTTATCAATACTAAATATGATGAAATTGAAAAGGTTTTAGATATTGATTTAGCAGGAGATGATATGGGTGTTCTGATCGGTAAGAGAGGACAGACTCTTGATTCTCTTCAGTATCTTACTTCTTTAGTTGTAAATAAGGGTCAGGAAGAATACATTCGTGTTAAAGTTGATACTGAAAATTACAGACAGAGAAGAAAAGAAACATTAGAAAATCTCGCTAAAAACATTTCTTTCAAGGTAAAGAGAACAAAGAGACCTGTTTCTTTAGAGCCTATGAATCCATATGAAAGAAGAATTATTCATTCAGCACTTCAGAATGATAAATATGTTACAACTCATAGTGAAGGTGAAGAACCATACAGAAGAGTTGTAGTTACTTTAAAAAAGTAATTTGATTATGATTTATGAAAAAGACTACATTATATGTAGTCTTTTTTTATGTTCTGTATTATATTAAGATAGGAATTATATTTTTATAGATCAAGATTGATTATGATGTATTATCATAATAAAGGTAAAAATAAAGTATGAAAAATGAAACAATTGCCGCAATTGCAACAGCGGTTTCTAATTCTGGAATCAGTATCATAAGAGTAAGCGGAGAAGAAGCAATTTCGATTGTAAATCAATGTTTTTTTACAAAAAGTAAAAAACAGATTTTAACAGAAGTTAAATCACATACTCTTCATTATGGATTTATTTATGATTCAGATGAGTTTATCGATGAAGTTATGGTTTCTGTTATGAAGGCTCCGAAAAGTTTTACAACAGAAGATGTTGTAGAAGTGAACTGTCATGGTGGAATGTATGTCACCAATAAGGTATTGGAAACGATATTAAAACATGGTGCCAGATTAGCTATGCCGGGTGAATTTACAAAAAGAGCATTTTTAAACGGCAGAATAGATTTAACAAAAGCTGAAGCAATTATGGATTTTATTGAAGCAGAAAATGATTTTGCTTTTAAAAATTCAGCTTCTATGTTAAGAGGAAGTCTTCATGACAGTATTGTTTCATTAAGAGAAAAGATTTTATATGAAATGGCTTTTATAGAAGCAGCTATTGATGATCCGGAACATATCAGTATTGAAGGATATACTGAAAAGTTAGCTCAGGTTGTAAATGAAGTACTGAATCAGGTTCAGCATTTTATAGACGGAGCAGATGACGGACGTATGATTAAGGAAGGTATTCAGACAGTTATTGTAGGAAAACCAAATGCCGGAAAGTCTTCTTTTTTAAATATGATGCTGGGTTATGAAAAGGCAATTGTAACGGATATTGCCGGTACTACCAGAGATGTGATTGAAGAAAAAATAAGACTTAAGGGAATTAATTTGAATTTAATTGATACTGCAGGAATTCGTCAAACGGATAATGTAGTAGAAAAAATCGGTGTAGACAGAGCAAAAGAATACATTGAAAATGCTGATTTTATTTTATATGTAGTTGACAGTTCTATTTCCTTGAATGATGAAGATTATGAAATTATGAATCAGATCAAGGATAAAAAATTTCTCGTTTTATTAAATAAAACAGATTTGGAGTCTGTTACGGATGAGAATTGTATAAAAAATGAATTTATAAAATTAGAATGTAGCAACGAATTTGATATATTACCGATTTCTTCAAAAATGAATGAAGGAATTGATTTATTTGAAAGTAAGGTAGAAGAATTATTCTTTCATAATAAATTAGATTTACATGATGAAATTTATATTACCAATTTAAGACAAAAAGAAGCTCTTATGGATACAAAAGAATCCCTGAAGCTTGTTCTTACCAGTATTGAAAATGATATGCCGGAAGATTTTTATTATATTGATCTGATGAATGCATATACCAGTTTAGGACTTATTATTGGTGAAGAAGTAAAAGATGATTTGGCTCAGGAAATCTTTTCAAAGTTTTGTATGGGTAAATAATTTTTATAAACGATTAGTTAATTATAAATTGTATTAATTGAAGTAATTGATATAAAAGAGTGGAAAAAAGTATGAATTTAAAAATGGGAAAATATGATGTAGCAATAGTAGGAGCAGGTCATGCAGGCTGTGAAGCGGCTTTAGCCTGTGCGAGAAACGGATTGGAAACGATTATGTTTACAGTCAGTGTAGACAGTATTGCTTTGATGCCATGTAATCCGAATATCGGAGGATCCAGTAAAGGACATTTAGTCAGAGAATTAGATGCTCTCGGCGGAGAGATGGGTAAAAATATTGATAAAACATTTATACAATCTAAAATGCTGAATGTTTCAAAAGGACCTGCTGTTCATTCCTTGAGAGCCCAGGCAGATAAACAAAGATATTCTTCTGAGATGAGAAAGGTTTTGGAAAATACAGATCATCTTACTATCAAACAGGCAGAGGTATGTGAAATTTTAACAGATAAAGATTCCTGTGATAGCGAAAGTAAGCCAAGGGTAACTGGTGTTAAGATTTATAATGGCGGAATCTATGATTGTGATGCAGTTGTTTTGTGTACCGGTACTTATTTAAATGCCAGATGTCTATGCGGAGAGTCTATTACTCATACCGGTCCAAACGGATTGATGGCTGCAACACATTTAACTGACAGTTTGGTTTCTTTAGGAATTGAAATGCAAAGATTTAAAACAGGTACTCCTGCCAGAATGGACAAGCGTAGTATTGATTTTAAAAAAATGGAGCCTCAATACGGAGATGAAAGAGTTGTTCCTTTTTCATTTTCTACCAATCCTGAGGATGTTCAGATTGAACAGGTACCTTGTTTTTTAACTTATACAAATGAAAAAACTCATGATATCATTCGTGCTAACCTGGATCGTTCTCCGATTTATGCAGGAATTATTGAAGGAACCGGTCCGAGATATTGTCCATCGATTGAGGATAAAGTTGTTAAGTTTTCGGATAAGGAAAGACATCAGGTTTTCTTAGAGCCCGAAGGATTATATACCAATGAAATGTATGTTGGCGGTATGTCATCTTCTTTACCGGAAGATGTTCAGATTCAAATGTATCGAACAGTACCGGGTCTTGAAAATTGTAAAATTGTCAGAAACGCATATGCAATTGAGTATGACTGTATCAAAGCAGATCAGCTCTATCCAACTTTAGCATTTAAAAATATTGACGGTTTATTTGCCGGTGGTCAGTTTAATGGTAGCAGCGGATATGAAGAAGCAGCAGTTCAGGGACTTGTTGCCGGTATCAATGCAGCTAAATATTGTAAAAAAGAAGATATGATTATCATAGACAGAAGTCAGGCTTATATTGGTGTTTTAATTGATGATCTGGTGACTAAAGAAAACAGAGAGCCATATCGAATGATGACTTCCAGATCAGAATATCGTTTATTATTAAGACAGGATAATGCAGACCTTCGTCTTCGAAGAATCGGATATGAAGCCGGATTAGTTAGCAAAGAGCAACTCGATTATATTATTGATAAAGAAAAGAAAATAGAAGCAGAAGTAGAAAGATTAAAGGAAGTTAAGCTTGGTGCAAATAAGAATACTCAGGAATTTTTATTAGCTCATGACAGTACTCCGTTAAAGACAGGAATTTCAATGGCTGAGCTTATGTGCAGACCGGAGCTTTCCTATGAAATACTAAAGGATTTAGATCCGGAAAGACCACAGCTTAGTCAAGATGTCATTGATCAGGTTAATATCAATGTCAAATACGATGGATATATCAAACGTCAGTTAAAGCAGGTGGAACAGTTTAAGAAAATAGAAAATAAAAAAATTCCGGATGCAATTGATTATAACAAGGTGAATAGTCTGAGATTAGAAGCCAGACAAAAGCTGGAAAAATACCGACCGGTTTCAGTAGGTCAGGCATCGAGAATATCGGGAGTTTCTCCTGCAGATATTTCTGTATTATTGATTTATTTAGAAACATATTATCAAAGCGAAAAATAATGATTCATGAAGTTATGGAGTAAACAGATATGAGTTTAGATCTTTCTAATTTTAAAAAAGATTTGAGTGAGTTAGGTATTGAACTTTCAGATCAACAATTAGATCAGTTTGTAACCTATTATGAACTATTGGTAGAATGGAATTCCTTTATGAATTTAACAGCGATTACAGAATGGGAAGAGGTTTGTAAAAAACATTTTGTGGATTGCTTATCTATCACAAATTTAATTCCGTTTGATGAACTTTCAAAAATGAATTGCTCTGTTATAGATGTTGGAACCGGAGCCGGATTTCCCGGACTGGTATTGGCTATTGCATTTCCAAATTTACAGATTACATTACTTGATTCATTAAATAAAAGAATAAAATTTTTAAATGAGGTAATAGAAAAATTAGCACTGGCTAACTGTACTATAATACATTCCAGAGCAGAGGATCAGGCTAAGCCTTCGCTACTTAGAGAAAGCTTTGATATTTCAGTATCCAGAGCGGTTGCGAATCTTTCTACTTTATCAGAATATTGTTTACCGTATGTAAAAGTAGGCGGATCTTTTATTTCTTATAAATCTGAAAAAATAGAAGATGAACTTAGTTTAGCAAAAAATGCAATCTTTTTATTAGGCGGTGAGCTGAAAGAAAAAAAATCTTTTTATTTACCGGATACAGATATGTATCGCAGTATTGTACAGATTGAAAAAAAACAATCTACTCCAAAAAAATATCCCAGAAAAGCAGGATTACCATCCAAGGAACCTTTATAGGTTCCTTTTTTATTATATATTTAAAATTTATAAATGTTTTTTGATTTTTTCAGCTATTTTTTCTGAACATTCAAATGGTCCCTGTGGATAGGTCCATCCAAATCCATCATTTTGGTATCTTGGAAAAATATGAAAATGGGCATGACCAAATTCACAAAACTCTCCACCATTTTGCATGATACTGTAACCACCGGGCATGTATTCTTTTTTGATTGCCTTGGTTGTATTTTGAATTGTTGCTATTACTTTATTTATTATTTCAGTTGGTATCTCTTCTATTGTTTCAGTATGTACTTTAGGTAGTATCAGTACATGACCTTCATTGATTGGATCAATATCTAATACAGTAATACAGGATTCATTTTCTGAAATAATATGAGCCGGTAATTCTTTCTTTATAATTTTACAAAAGACACATTCATGATTTGTATTCATTTTTATTTTCCTTTATCTAATTTTTATTTTTAAGCCAGAACTTTTACACTTACTATGTCTAAAACAAAGTGAGAGTGTGTCTGCTATAGAATACATAATTTTATTTAAATAATATATTTGTAATTATGTAGTATATAAGATTTATTATAAATTACATTATGAAACATTAAAATAAAAATATTACTAAAAATAGATGATTTTTATCCTTTATTTTCTACCTTACTAGATTTAGTATTGTTCCTTAAAAATGTTTCACGTGAAACATTTTTATTCTTCTTATTTTCTTTTATTTAGAATATCAAGATTATGTTTCACGTGAAACATTTATGTACTAAATATAGTGGAAGTTAATCATTTTTTCACGTGAAACATAATAAAATAGAAAATAAAGTTTTCACGTGAAACATTTTTTAGATAAAGAAAGGAATACAATATCTAGTAATTTAGGGTAAATCAGGAAAAAATCTATTATAGATAATTGATTTAATAAGTGATATAATCTTTTAGGTATGTGGGAATTGAAAGAAATGTCGGATAGAAAACCGATTAGGAGGATAAAATGAGTAGGGTAATTGCAGTAGCAAATCAAAAAGGTGGAGTTGGTAAAACAACAACTTCTATAAACTTAGCAGCATGTATTGCTGAAAAAAATAAAAAGGTATTAGTTATTGATACAGATCCTCAGGGAAATACAACCAGTGGATTTGGTATTGATAAGAATAATTTAGATAATACGGTATATGAATTAATTCTTGGAGAATGTTCAATTTTTGATTGTATCATTAAAGATGCTATTCCAAATGTTTCAGTTTTAGCATCTAATGTAAATTTAGCTGCTGCTGAAATTGAATTAATCGGAGTAGATAAGAAGGAATTTATTTTGAAAAATGAAGTAGATTTCATTCGAGATGATTATGATTATATTATTATTGATTGTCCTCCGTCACTGAATATGTTAACAATCAATGCAATGACAACTGCGGATTCTGTTTTAGTTCCGATTCAGTGTGAGTTTTATGCATTGGAGGGATTAAGTCAGTTAATCCATACAGTGAATTTGATTAAAGAAAGATTGAATCCGGAACTTTCCATGGAGGGAGTCGTATTTACTATGTATGATTCCAGAACAAATTTATCGATGCAGGTTGTAGAAAATGTAAAAGCAAACCTTCAGGAAAATATTTGTGAAACAATCATTCCGAGAAATATCAGATTAGCAGAAGCTCCAAGTTATGGAATGCCTATTACTATGTATGATTCCAGATCAACCGGAGCAGAAAGTTATCGTAAATTAGCAAATGAAATTATGAATAAGAGAAGAAAAAGATAATAGTTCTTTCTTTATATAAGGAGATAAACATGGCAACAGCTAAGAAAACAACATCTTCAAAGGCAAAAGGTCTTGGCAGAGGATTGGATTCGTTAATACCTACTACCACTGTTAAGAAAAAATCTGAAGAACCTGTTACTGAGAAGAGTACAAATGTTTTAAATATCACAAAGGTTGAACCAAACAGAAAGCAGCCAAGAAAGAAATTTGATGAAGATTCATTATTAGAATTATCAGATTCTATTAAACAGTATGGTGTGTTAGAACCTATTCTTGTTCAGCCGAGAGAAGATTATTATGAAATTATTTCCGGTGAACGTAGATGGCGAGCAGCAAAACAGGCCGGACTGAAAGAAATTCCTGTTGTAATCAAGGATTTAACGGATCAGGAAATCGCAGAAATTTCATTAATTGAAAATATTCAAAGAGAAGATTTGAATCCGATTGAAGAAGCATTGGCTTATAAAAGACTTTTAACAGAGTTTAATTTAAAGCAGGATGAACTAGCAGAAAAGGTTTCAAAATCAAGAACTGCGGTAACAAACTCTATGAGATTGTTAAAGTTATCGGATGAAGTACAGCAAATGATAGTAGAAGATATGATTTCTACCGGTCATGCCAGAGCTTTAATTGCAGTAGAAGATAAAGATATGCAGTACACATTGGCTCAGAGAATTTTTGATGAAAAGTTAAGTGTACGTGAAGTAGAAAAGCTGGTTAAGAATTTAGATAAGCCTGCAAAAGAAAAAAAGCAAAAAAATATAGATGAAAGCATGATGGTCATATATAATGATATTAGTGAGAAAATGAAGAAATCTTTGGGAACAAAGGTAAGTATTTCTCCAAAGGAAAACGGTAGCGGAAAAATCGAAATCGAATTCTATTCTCATGATGATTTAGACCGAATCATCAATATGTTGAAATAAATGTTTCACGTGAATCAAAATATAGATATAATACGTAAGAAGATAGTATCAAGTTTTCTGTAAATCTTGATATGAAGCCCTGGTTTATCAGTGTATCTGATTAAAATAGCAAGGGCCTAAAAAAGTGAGGAAAGATAAATGAATAGTGAATTACTGAATAGTTTAGGACTGGGTAATTTGGATATTGCTTATCTGTTTCTTGCTATGATTGTACTGATTATCATTTTGTTTATTCTGTTGATTGTTGTTATGAGTAAACAGTCAAAGCTGAAAAAAAGATATGAAGCATTCATGCAGGGTAAGGAAGCAGTAAGCCTGGAAGACCAAATTGTTGATTTAGTTCAGGATGTAGAATCCTTAAAGGGAAAATCTAAAGATAACAGAAGAGAAATTAAACAAATATATAAGCGTTTGGAATCTGTATTCCAAAAGGTTGGAATAATAAAATATGATGCTTTTTCTCAGATGGGAGGAAAACTCAGTTATTCCATTGCATTACTGGATGAAACAAATACAGGATTTATTATTAACTCGGTTCACAGCACTGACGGATGTTATTCTTATACAAAAGAAATAAAGAACGGTGAATGTGAAATTTCTTTGGGTGAAGAAGAACAGAAAGCATTAGATATGGCAATGAGTCAGTATTAAAAGCTGATCGTAAAGTAGAAATTAGATTCGTAAGAATCAAAAATAGAAATCTTTGAAAAGAGGAGAAGAATATGTTAGACATTAAATTTTTAAGAGAAAATCCTGATGTAGTAAAAGAGAATATCAAGAAGAAATTTCAGGATGAGAAGTTACCACTTGTTGATGAGGTAATTGCACTTGATTTACAGAATCGTAATGCAAAACAGGAAGCAGATGAGCTTCGTGCTTCAAAAAATAAAATTTCGAAAGAAATCGGTGCTTTAATGGCACAGGGTAAAAAGGAAGAAGCGGAAGAAGTAAAGAAGCAGGTTGCTGCAAATGCAAAACGTCTTGCTGAACTTGAAAAGCTCGAACCGGAACTTCAGGAAAAAGTAAATGAAATTATGATGAAGATTCCAAACATCATTGATGATTCAGTACCAATTGGAGAAAATGATACACAGAATGTTGAAATTGAAAAATTCGGTGAACCGGTAGTTCCGGATTTTGAAGTACCATATCATGCTGATATTTTAGATAGTATGGATGGTGTTGACAAAGAAGCAGCCGGTCGTACATCAGGTAATGGTTTCTATTATCTTTTAGGTGATGCTGCCAGACTTCATTCAGCAATGATCAGCTATGCCAGAGATTTTATGATTGATAAAGGATTTACTTATGCAATTCCTCCTTTCATGATTCGTAGTAATGTTGTTACAGGTGTTATGAGTTTCGATGAAATGGAAGCTATGATGTATAAGATTGAAGGAGAAGATCTTTACTTAATCGGTACTTCTGAGCATTCTATGATTGGTCGTTTCCAAGGACAGATTGTTGATGAAGCAAAGCTTCCTATTACTATGACTTCTTACTCTCCATGTTTCCGTAAAGAAGTTGGTGCACATGGAATGGAAGAAAGAGGAGTTTACCGTGTACATCAGTTTGAAAAACAGGAAATGGTAGTTCTTTGTAAGCCGGAAGACTCTATGGACTGGTATAACAAAATGTGGTCTTATACAGTAGAGTTCTTTAGAAGCCTTGATGTTCCTGTTCGTACTTTAGAGTGCTGTTCAGGTGACCTGGCAGATCTTAAAGTAAAATCTTGTGACGTTGAAGCTTGGAGTCCTCGTCAGCAGAAATACTTTGAAGTTGGTTCATGTTCAACATTAGGAGATGCTCAGGCCAGAAGACTTAAAATCCGTACAAAGGGTGAAAACGGAACATACCTTGTTCATACATTAAATAATACAGTACTTGCTACTCCACGTGGACTGATTGCAGTATTAGAGAATAATGTAAATGCGGATGGATCTGTAAATATTCCAAAAGCACTTCAGCCATACATGGGTGGTAAGACCATTATTATGCCAAAGAATAAATAAGAAATAATATTATGTAAACCAATAAACAAAGGAGGTGAAATCTTTGCATAGGTATTTAAGAGCAATCGGCTTTTCCGATATTTCAAACAGAACTGAGGCAAATCGATTGCTGGGATATATCATCAGTAATCCGGATGACAGGAAATATGTTTCCATTCAGGATTCAGATCTTATGTTTGCAGAATACAGCAAAGATTTTGCCGAGAATATTGGTATTAGTGTCAGAGGAGAATATAACGAAAATAATGAATTTACCTGTAGTTATTATTTTCCTTATGTAAAGGGATTATGTATCAGTTCATATGAAAATATTTCCATAGAACGTCATATTGAAAAGGAATCGTATGCCGGTGTTTGTGATGAAATGAAGGTCGGTGTTTCTTTGATTTTTTATCTTCAAAATGTGATGGATTACTTAAAAATCAGAAATGGAAATAAGCTTCCGATGAAGGGTACTTCTCTCATGTTATCCTGTCTTTCAACAGAGGGAATGATTTTATTCCCGGTTGAGAAAAAGGAAGCAGACAGAAAAAGACAAAGTACAGAAAAGAAAAATCGTAATCTGCTCATTCAGGCAGCCAGAAATGGCGATGAACAGGCCATGGAAAGTTTAACCTTGGAAGATATCGATTTATATGCCAGTGTCTCAAAAAAGATTTTGAAGGAAGATGTTTTTACATTGGTGGATACGTATTTTATGCCTTATGGTGTGGAATGCGATCAGTATTCTGTTCTGGGTGAAATTTCGGATTATCAGTATATTACAAATGAATTGACCCGGGAAAGGCTTTGCAGACTGACAGTTGGTTGTAATGATTTGTATTTTGATGTCTGTATCAATGAAAAGGATCTAATCGGTGAACCCGGAGTCGGCAGACGATTCAAGGGCACCATTTGGATGCAGGGATTTATAAATTTTCCTGAATAATAAGTTGTCATGTTAGTTTAATGGATAGAACGGGCGCCTCCTAAGCGTCTGATATGGGTTCGATTCCCGTACATGACGTTCTTCATGCGGAATGATTTTTCTTTTGATAAGTCATTCCGTTCTTTATCGTATGGGAATTGCTAAACAGAAAGAGAATATGCTATATTATAGATAATTATTTATAATGATAGGTTGCACTTGATAGTATCAAGAAGTGTATTCGATTGAGATAGTATTAAATATGGTATGGAAACTGTAAAAATCCTGACTGTAAATAATCAGGAAGAATAAAGAATAAGATTATGAATTACGTAGTTTTAGACCTGGAATGGAATCAGGACGCAGAGAGAAAAAATTCAAAAAAGCATGAAAAAATACCTTTTGAAATCATAGAAATCGGTGCGATTAAATTGGATGAAGATCGAAATACGATTGGTGAGTTCAGTAAATTAATCAGACCGGTAGTTTACAAGAATATGCATTATATTACGGAAAATATGATGCATATTCATATGGAAGATTTGGAAAAGGAAATGCCTTTTGTTAAGGTAATGAAAAAGTTTCTCAGATGGTGTAAGGATGACGTCATCTTTTGTACCTGGGGAAATTTGGATTTAGTAGAACTTCAGAGAAATATGGCATATTATCATATGCCTTTATTATCAGACGGACCTTTTGCATTTTTGGATATACAAAAATTATTCAGTATTGCATTTGAGGATGGAAAGAGCAGACGTTCTTTGGAATATGCCATAGACTTTTTGAAACTGGAAAAAGATATTCCGTTTCACAGAGCATTTAGTGATGCGTATTATACAGCAAAGATACTTGAAAAAATACCAAAGGATATCGAGGAATACTGTTCCTTTGATGTATGCTCTTTGCCGAAAAGTAAGGATGAAGAGATTTATAAAACCTTTAGCGGATATGCAAAATACATTTCCCGTTTGTTTGAACACAAGGCAAAGGCAATTCAGGATAAGGAAGTATTGTCGACAAGATGTTATATCTGCGGAAAAATGACGAAAAGAAAAATAAAATGGTTTACTCCAAACGGTAAACATTATTTAAGTGTTTCACAGTGTGAGGAACATGGGATTATGAAGGGGAAAATAAGGATTCGTAAACCTTATTTTCACACCCAGAATCCGGAAAACTGTTATGTAGTCAAGACATTAAAAATGATAGATGAAGAGGAATTGGCTCTTCTGTTAGAAAAAAGAGATCACGCCAAAGAGGCGAAGCAGAAAAGAAAGAATTAGAAATGTAATTCTTTCTTTTTTTCTTTTCTGCTTTTTCTTTTACCATTAGAAATACGACGACGCTTTGGTCTGGTATCTCTGAATTTGAAAACGCGTTTCGGTCGTTTCTTTCTCGAAAAATGTACATTTTTTAATACTGCCAGCAGGAAAAACAGCAGGAATAAAATTCCTATGACGCTGACAACAATCAAAATGATAGTGTGAATATTGATAAATACAATATTATCTTCTGTTTCAAAGGAGTTTTCAGAAGGAACTGCTTCGGATTCAAAATCATAGCTGTCTTTTGTATTTTGTGACAAAAGAATGCTGGCTGTTCCGATTGGTACATTCTGATAGCTGTATTGAACTGTAGCTACGCAAGGGTCATCCTGGGTAGAAGGATGAAAAGTAATTTCAGAATCTGCGACGCTAAAATCCATGTTTGTCGGGAGAATGATATAACTGTCTTTATCTATGGTAAAGAAGGTTTCATTGCTTCCGAATATTTCGCTGTCAGATTGGAAAAAATCGGTATGATCAACGGTATATCCTGTTTCAAATTCACTGACATTACATTTCTTGAAATTCTGAAAACCATAGTCAAATAATGCCAGGGTATCTGTAAACTGCATCGGAGAATCTTCTTTCATTACCACGCAGATTAATTTCATACCGTTTCGCTGCGCACAGGTAACCAGGGTTTGATGTGCATTGGAAGTATATCCGGTCTTTCCGCCGATATATCCTTCATACGGATATTTTCCTCTGGTAATTTCATTGTGAGTATACATAGGTATTTCATCCGGCTGATTGGCAGAAGGAGGAAGTACTTCATAGCTGGTTCCGGAAATTTTTGTCAGAGTTTCGTTTGCAAAAAAGGCTCTGGCAATCTGTGCCAGGTCATAAGCAGTGGTGTAATGATTTTCATCCTGAAGACCATTGGTAGTGACAAAATGTGAATTCAAACAACCAAGCTCGGTTGCTTTTTGATTCATCATATCCACAAAAGCAGGAATAGAGCCTGCAATATGCTCGGCAACCGCATTACATACTTCATTGGCGGACATAATTAAAATTCCGTGAAGACATTGTTCCATGGTAATAGATTCACCGACATCCATTCCCATATTAGAGGAACCGGATTCTATACCGAAAACTGCATTTGAGGAAAAGGTTACCATTTCATCAAGACCGGCATTTTCAAAAGCAACCAAAGTGGTAAGAATCTTTGTGGTGCTGGCAGGATATAATTTTTCATGAATATTTTTTGCATAAAGAATGGTTCCGGTATTGGCTTCAATCAAAATAGCACCCTGTGCTCCGACAGTAGGACCAACCGGCCAATTTTCAATTTCATTTGAGGAAACAGGCTGAGCCAATCTGTTTGCTGCATCTTCTTCAAATTCCAAATTTTCCGCAACCGGTCCTGCATAGATATTGGATACGGAAAATAGAATCATAAAGAGACACAGGAAAAGACAGCTGAACCTATAAAAATAAGAAACTGTATTTTTCATTAATATTAGAATCTCTTTCTTTTATATATATCATTCTATATAGCGTTATATACGGTCTGGTATACGATAATTGCTATATCAGTAACATCTTACACTATTTTGTTAAAAAAAGGAATGTTTGTCTTTTCATTCTAAAAAAAAGGGTGTACAATATTCAGTTGTTTGGTGAAAAATTAATTTTTTATAAAATAAAGGAAGAATATGAGATTAAGAAATATCAGAGGAGCCGAAGAGGCGATACAAAACAGTCAGTTTGTCATTCAGGATCCGAAAGCGGAAAGAGGAAAATTCAAGGCTGTTTTTGGAAATGAAAATCCGATTCATATAGAGATTGGAATGGGCAAGGGTCAGTTTTTGATTGCCATGGCAAATAAAAATCCGGATATCAATTATATCGGGATTGAGTTATATTCGAGTGTCCTTCTTCGTGCGATTCAAAAAATGGATGCATTATATATAGAAGAAAAAGCTCCAAAAAATATTCGTTTTATGTGTGTGGATGCGAGAATTTTACCGGAGGTATTTGAACCGGGTGAAATCGATCAGATTTATTTGAATTTTTCAGATCCGTGGCCAAAGGACAGACATGCGAAAAGACGTCTTGAGAGTAAGGAATTCTTAAGTCGCTATGATGCCTTTTTGGCAAAGGACGGTAAAATTGAATTCAAGACAGACAATGTCGGTCTTTTTGAGTTTGCGCTCAGTGAACTTGAGTTTTCTGCATTTAAAGAGGAAGCCGTTACCTTTGATTTGCATCACGATGAGGTATTAAATCAGGGTAATGTTATGACAGAATATGAAGAAAAGTTTTCTTCAAAGGGTAACCCGATTTGTAAGTATATTATTTCCAGAAAGTAAGTGGTGACAGAATGTTCTTTTTGTTTTTTATCATTTGGATTGTATTTAACGGACAATTTACATTAGAAATTGCATTAGTGGGAATTGCAGTATCTCTTTTGATTTATGCATTTATCTGCAAGTTTATGGATTGGAGTTTAAAAAAGGATAAGGAAATCGCAGAAATTACACTTTTTATGGTGATGTATTTCTTTGTGCTTTTATGGGAGATTATCAAAGCAAATATTGCTACGATTCGTATTATTTATTCTTCCAAGTATGACAGAGAACCGGTTTTGGTTACATTCCATACAACCTTAAAGACTCCGATGCTTCGTGTTTTACTGGCAAACTCAATTACTTTGACACCGGGTACCATTACCGTTTCTGTCAATGAAGATGAATATGTAGTTCATGCACTTGATAAGGATTTTGCCGAGGGGATTGAAGACAGTATCTTTGTTAAGCTTTTGGAAAAAGCAGAAAGGATGATGAGTAAAAATGATAAGTAGTATTCCGGCTATCAATCAGATTGTTTCGATTTCATTTACCGTCGTTTTGGTAATTTTATCTATTATGTTATTCTTTTGTCTGCTCAGAGCCTGTCTGGGTCCGACTGTAGCAGATCGTCTGGTTTCAATCAATATGATGGGAACCATTGTTATTGTTATTATTGCGATTTTAGCAATTATGATGAATGAAGGATATTTGGCAGATATCAGTTTGATTTATGCAATGATCAGCTTCCTGGCAGTCATTGTTCTTTCAAAGGTCATTATCGGTATTCATAAGGAACAGGCTCTGAATGATTTAACAACAGATGAGGATGAGCTTTGTGAAACCGGATATGTACCGGAACCTGAAAATGAAAAGGCAGAATAAGGAGGTAAAGAATGATTGCATTAACCTGTTTTCGTTATATTTTAGGATTAATATTCCTGGTTTTAGGACTGATTTTCTTTTTCATTGAAATTGTCAGTGTCTTTAAGCTGGATTATGTTTTAAATCGTATGCATGCTGCTGCCATCGGAGATACACTGGGTATCAGCTTATCCATGATTGGTCTTATTATTATCAGTGGTTTTAATTTTACCAGCTGTAAATTTGTATTGGTGTTGTTATTTTTGTGGTTTTCTTCACCGGTTTCTTCTCATCTGATTTCAAAACTTGAGGTAGAAACAAAAGAAGAAAATCCTGTCAGATATGAAGAACTTGTAACTAGTCAAAGTGAAAAGGAAGCGGTGAAATAATGGATATTTTTATGTATGTATTACTTATATTTCTGATTATTTGTGCCATAGCTGTCAGCTTTACAAAAAGCTTGTTAAATGCAGTTTTGGTATTTATGTCTTATAGTTTGATTATGTCCATTATCTGGGTATTATTGGAATCTCCGGACCTGGCAATCACAGAGGCAGCAGTCGGTGCCGGTGTTACCAGTATCTTATTCTTCATTACTCTAAAGAAGATTGAAGCAATCAGAAAGGAGAGTAAGGATGAGTAAATTAAAAGAACAAAAGGATTATGAACAGACGAAAGCCTTTCGTTTCTTTCGCTGGATGAAGGGTACCAAGGATCCGTATCTGGGTGAAGTAGAAATGAAGCCGGGTGTTCCTTTTAAGGATTCCCATACCTTAGAGGAAATCATGGCAGAGGAATATCAGCTCAAGGAAAAAGCATATTCCATTACAGAAAATAAATCTCGAAATGCTTTTGAAATGGCTTATGTTATTTTATCCGGACTTTTCTGTATTGCAATGGCAGTGATTATGCTTGTCATGGTTGCGAATCTTCCGATGAGTGCAACCGTAGACAGACCGGTGAATAATGAAGTAGCAAAGGTTTATATTGAAAACGGTCTTCAGGATACCGGTGCAGTGAATATTGTTACCGGAATGATTTTAAATTATCGTGCTTTTGATACCTTTGGAGAAACCTGTGTATTATTTATTGCAACGACCTGCGTTATGGTTCTTTTGATGAAGGAAGAGGAAAAGATCCGACAGGTAAAGGGCATGAACGACAGACTGTATGAGCCAAAAAATGATATCATTTTGCAAAAGATTGCTTTTGTTTTGGTTCCGATGATCTTTATCTTTGGTATTTATGTTATTTTGAACGGACATTTATCTCCGGGTGGTGGTTTCTCCGGCGGAGCGATTATTGGTGCCGGAATGATTTTATATGTAAGTGCTTACGGCTTTGATAAAATGCAGAAATTCTTTAATGAGGAAACCTACAAGGTTGTTAAGGTCAGTGCACTTTGTACTTACTGCGCGGTGATTACTTATTATTTATATATGGGTGCCAACAATTTAGACAATCATATTTCTCTCGGCGTTAGCGGAATGATTTTCTCAGCCGGTATCATTTTATGGCTGAATATCTTTGTTGGTATTGAGGTAGCATGTACCATGTATGCTTTCTATGCACTGTTTCGAAGAGGAGGATTATAAAATGGCAGCAGGACTTATCAATAACTTTGGCGAAGCAGTTGCTGTTTTATTGTTTGTAATCGGCTTTGCAAATCTGCTTTTGCAAAAGAATTTAATTAAAAAGATTATCGGTCTTAACTTTACTGATACAGGAACTTATTTATTCCTGGCAGAAAAAGGATACATTAAGGGAAGAATCGCACCAATTATCGTGGACGGAGTTCAGGATGTAAATAAGTATATCAATCCGATTCCCAGTGGTCTGGTACTTACCGGTATCGTTGTATCTGTTTCGGTTACAGCACTTATGCTTGCTTTAACCATTCGTTTGTATCAAAGATATCATACTTTAAATATGGATGAGATATCGACAATATTGAAAAAGGAGGAAAATAACTAATGGAATTTATGCGTAATTTTCCTTGCTTTTCCCTGATTTTATCCATGTGTGCAGCCATTGTTTCTTCCGGTATCAACGGAAAATGGGCGAGACGATTAAATACACTGGTTGTAACTGCACTGATTGCGTTATCCACCGGTACTTTATATCTGACAATGGTTACCCAGGAAAGCTATGTGTATAAGATGGGTCGTTTTTCGGCTCCATGGGGAAATGAAATTCGATTTGGCAGTTTAGAAGCTATGATGGCTTTGTTTTTCTCCGTGATTATGCTCTTGTCTATTTGGGGCGGAAGAAAACATTTACAGACAGAAATCGATGGTTTCAAAGAAAACTTATACTACGTGTTACTCAATCTTTTGATGAGTTCACTTTTGGCACTGGTTTATACCAATGACTTGTTCACTGCATATGTATTTGTAGAAATCAATACCATTTCAGCCTGCGGACTGATTATGATTCGTGAAAACGGTCATACCCTGGAAGCTGCTACCAGATATATGATTATGAGTTTGGTAGGATCCGGACTTTTATTATTCGGTCTTTGTATTTTATATGATATTACCGGTCATTTACTTATGAGTAATATCAAGGAGCAGGTTGCTATTATTGTAAATCAGAGCGGATATCATATTCCTTTGGTTTGTGCCATTGTATTTATTGGTGTGGGTCTGGCTGTTAAGAGTGCTCTTTTCCCATTCCATTCATGGCTCCCGGATGCTTACGGATATTCTACGGTAAGCTCTGCAGCAATTTTGTCTTCTTTGGTTTCAAAGGGATATATCTTTTTGCTGATCAAGGTTTTCTACAGAGTAATCGGATTTGAGTTTATCCGTCAGAGTAAATTAATTGATGTATTATTTGTGTTTGGTCTTTGCGGAATGATTTTCGGATCCTTAAGTGCGATTCGTGAAAATGACATTCGTCGTATGATTGCATTTTCTTCCGTTGCGCAGATCGGATATATTTACATGGGATTTGGTTTAGGTACTCAGGTTGGTATGGTAGCATCTATTTTCCATATTTTATCGCATGCTGCTACCAAGAGTCTTCTTTTCATTGCAGCAGTCGGCCTGACCGATGCTTCCGGAAAGAGTAAAAAGTTTATTGAGTTAACCGGTGTAGGATATCGAAATGTGATTGCCGGACTTACCTTTACAGTAGGTTCTCTGTCCATGGTCGGTGTTCCTCTCTTTTCCGGTTTTATCAGTAAAATCCTGTTTGCTCAGGCATGTGTATCCAATGCACACAAAATGATACCGACATTAATTTGTCTTGCAATCAGTACTATTTTAAATGCGATCTATTTTATGAAGACAGTTGTTCGTATTTATACTCCGATTAAATCTGATTATGAAAAAGTATCCTTTAAGTCAAATATTTCATATGCTGTGGTTTGTCTGCTCTTTATTGCGCTTAACATTATTTTAGGTATGTGCTCAGAACCAATCGTTCAGTTAATTGAACAGGGCCTTTCTATTTTTGGTTAAGCTAGAAAAAGAACAGTGATATAAATGGAGAATATAAAAATGGAAAACAGTAGTTTATTGTTTCCTATATTACTTCCGATAGTAATGGGAACCTTATTATTATTTAAAAAATCAGTGAAAAACAGAAAATTGATGCTTGGGTATGTCACAACCGGTCTGTTTGCTACTACCTGTTTGATATGGTATGCGATAAAAGCTTATGAAAGTCCAATCACTCTGTTTTATTTGACAGACAAGATACCGATTCAGTTTGCCATTGATAATCTGAGTATTTTCTTTATTTTGATTATTTCTGTGGTTTGGACATTAGCAGGAATTTTCTCTTTTACATATATGACACATGAAAAGAGAGAGGAAAGATATTTTGGTTTTTATCTGATTACCTATGGTGTATTGAGTGGTCTTTGCTTTAGTGCAAACCTTGTTACCATGTATGCATTTTATGAATTTATGACCCTGGCTTCTTTTCCTTTGGTTATTCATAACCAGTCAAAGGAAGCAATTATGGCGGGACTTAAATATCTTTTGTATTCCTTCTTTGGTGCTTATATGGCGCTTTTTGGTTTGTTTTTCCTTTGCAAATATACAACAACCATTGCATTTGCAAATGGAGGAAATTTAGATATGTCTCTGGTCAGTGGTCATGAGACGCTGATTTTAATTACAGTTTGCTGCATGATTTTGGGCTTTGGTGTAAAAGCGGGTATGTTCCCGATGCATGCCTGGCTGGTTACAGCTCACCCGGTAGCACCGGCACCGGCATCTGCTGTGTTGTCCGGAATTATCGTTAAGGGTGGTGTGCTTGCTATTTTACGTGTTATTTTCTACACCGTCGGCCCTGCCTTTTTGGAAGGAACCTGGGTTCAGACTATGTTCCTGACACTTTCTCTGATTACTGTTTTTATGGGATCTATGCTGGCATTCAGAGAAAAAGTATTGAAAAAGAGATTGGCATATTCTACTGTCAGTCAGCTTAGTTATATTTTATTTGGCATTGCACTTTTGAATCCGACTTCATTAATCGGTTCCTTTTTACATATTGCAGGTCATGCTTTTATCAAGAGTGTTTTATTCCTCTGTGCCGGTGCGATTATTTTCAAAACCGGTATTACAAAAGCAGATGAGCTCAAAGGAATCGGAAAGAAAATGCCGATTACCATTTGGTGTTTTACTATCGTTTCATTAGGTCTTATCGGTATTCCTCCGACAGGCGGATTTATCAGTAAATGGTATCTGGCTACCGGAGCATTAAGCAGCCAATGCAAAATTTTTGGTGTGCTTGGTCCGATTGTTTTATTAATCAGTGCTTTGCTCACTGCCGGATATTTACTTCCGATTACCATTCAGGGATTTTTCCCGGGAGATGATTTTGATTACGAGAATTTAAAGAAATGCGAAGGCGATGGCTTTATGGTGATTCCTTTAATTCTGTTAACAGTTTTATCAGTTGTTTTGGGTATGTTCCCAAATGCTGTAATTGACTTCCTGACAAATATTGTCAGCGGATTATTATAGAAGGGAGAAACGGATATGAATGAAATCTTTTTACTACTTGTAGTTTTGATTCCGTTTATCGGCGGAGTTTTAATTCCTTTACTTCCTTTCTCCGGCAGAAAGTCCAGACTGGCTTTTGTAGAAATCGTGGTTATTATCAACAGCATTCTGGTTTGGATGCTTTTGTTAAATCAGCCTCAGGGAGCATTTACACTTCTCAAATTTACAGGAAACCTGTCTGTTAGTTTTCATATTGACGGGTTAGCCAGCATTTTTGCGGGACTGGTTGCGACTTTATGGCCGCTGGCAACTTTTTATTCCTTTGAATATATGAAGCATGAGGAGCATGAGGAAATCTTCTTTATGTTTTATACCATCACTTTTGGAGTAACTTTAGGTATTGCCATGAGTGCAAATATCTTATCCATGTACTTCTTTTACGAGCTTCTTACTCTGGTTACAACTCCGCTTGTACTTCATACTTTATCCAGAGAAGCGATTTTGGCATCTCGTACCTATTTGTATTATTCATTAGGCGGTGCGGCATTTGCTTTTATCGGAATGATTTTCGTAATCGTATATGGTGCGACTCCGGATTTTGTATATGGCGGTGTGCTGACAGCTGACCAGTATCCGGGCAATCTGAATGTTCTTCTTTTGATTTATGTTCTTGCTTTTATGGGATTTGGTGTGAAAGCTGCGATTTGTCCGTTTAACAGCTGGCTTCCAAAAGCCGGTGTTGCGCCGACTCCGGTTACTGCTCTTTTACATGCGGTAGCAGTCGTTAAGTCCGGAGCTTTTGCAATTATGAGATTAACCTATTATTGCTTTGGTGTTTCTTTCTTAAAGGGAACCTGGGCACAGTATACAGTCATGGCAATCACTATTTTTACTATCGTGTACGGCTGTTCCATGGCAGTAAAGGAAAGACATATCAAAAGACGACTTGCTTATTCTACAATCAGTAATTTAAGTTATATTTTATTCGGTGTTACCATTATGACACCACTTGGTCTGGTTGGAGCACTTGCTCATATGATTTGTCATGCGGTTATGAAGATTTGTTCCTTCTTCTGTGCCGGTGCGGTTATGTATAAAACCGGCAGAAGCTATGTATATGAACTGGATGGATTTGGAAAGAGAATGCCAAAGACATTTACCATTTTCACCATTTCTTCATTTGCTCTTATGGGTGTTCCGGGATTATGCGGATTTATTTCCAAATTCCAGCTTGCCAATGCTGCAGTTGAAAGCGGTGAGGTATTAGCTTATGTTGGAATTGCCGCTTTATTGATTTCAGCCATTTTAACAGCAATTTATATGCTTTCTATTGTAATCAGAGCATTTTATCCGCCTCAGGGATTTGATGAAAAGAAAATTCAGGATGTAGAGGATCCAAACTATGTTATGATTCTTCCTTTGATTATTTTCTGTATCGGAATGCTTGTATTAGGACTTCGTCCGCAGCCGCTTTTATCTTTATTTGAAGCAGTTGCAAACGGATTACTTTAATTTATTTATAAGAAAGGAAATAAAATGAACGGATTAAGTTTAGCTGTATTGGTGTTCATGCCAATATTTGGTGCGATTATATCTTATTTAATAGGTCTTTGGAACAAAACCGTCAGGGATTATTTTGCGGATATTCTGGTTATCATAGAATGCCTGATTACAGTGATTTTATTTGTTTCTTTTGCGGATTTGAATCCTGATCTTTTGACCTTTCAAATTCCGGGATTTGCAGGATTTGGGCTCCATTTTGTCATGGACGGATTTCGAAATGTCTATGCTTTGGTTGCTGCAATTATGTGGATGATGACCACTATTTTTTCAAAAGAATATTTTGCGCATTATCATAACAGAAATCGTTATTACATGTTTATGCTGATTACCTTGGGTGCTACCATGGGTGTCTTTTTATCAGCAGATCTTTATACTACCTTTATCTTTTTTGAAATCATGTCCTTTACTTCTTATGTATGGGTTGTTCATGATGAAAGAAAGGCTTCCCTGAGAGCAGGTGAAACCTACTTAGCGGTTGCAGTAATCGGTGGTATGGTTATGCTTATGGGATTATTCATGCTGTATCATACACTTGGCAGTTTGGAAATCTCTCAGCTTTTGTCTTTAGCCAAAGCCTCAGATCAGAAAAACTGGATTTTAGCCAGTGCCATTTGTATCAGTATCGGTTTTGGTGCAAAAGCAGGTTCCTTCCCATTGCATATTTGGCTTCCAAAGGCTCATCCGGTTGCTCCGGCTCCGGCTTCTGCACTTCTTTCCGGTATTTTAACCAAGTCCGGAGTGTTCGGTCTTTTGGTTGTCAGCTTGAATATTATGCATGAAAGCGAAGGCTGGGGAGTTGCTATTTTATTCCTTGGTTGTATTACCATGTTTATGGGAGCGCTTCTCGCTCTGTTCTCTATTGATTTAAAAAGAACTCTGGCTTGTTCTTCTATGTCGCAGATCGGATTTATCATGGTAGGAATCGGTATGCAGGATCTGTTAAAAGAAGAGAGTGTTTTAGCTGCCAGAGGTACCATTCTTCATATGGCAAACCACTCTTTGATCAAGCTGGTATTATTCATGGCAGCAGGTGTGATTTACATGAATCTTCACAAACTGGATTTAAATGCGATTCGTGGATTTGGTCGTAAAAAACCACTGTTTCATATGATCTTTTTATCAGGTGCACTCGGCATCGGCGGTATTCCGCTGTTCAACGGATATATCAGTAAAACGCTTCTTCATGAAGGTATTGTGGAATACACACATCACCTGGCACATTTAGAGCATGAAATGGGCGGCAGCGCAGGTATTTTGCGAAGCGGGGACATGCATGTAATTGAATGGATTTTCTTGATTAGTGGTGGTATTACGGTTGCTTACATGACAAAACTTTATGTTGCAATCTTTGTAGAAAAGAATGCAGATGAAGCAGTGCAGAAAAAATATGATGAAACCAAGAGCTATATGAATCTTCAGACAAAATTTGCTCTTTGCATTAGTGCAATCCTTCTTCCGATTATGGGAAGTCTTCCGCATATAGTTATGGATCCGATTGCTATGCGTGGTGTCAGCATCATGAATACCGGTGAGCTGGAAGAAGTGCTTCACTATTTTAGTTTTACAAACTTAAAGGGCGGTATTATTTCTATTTCCATCGGTGCAGCTCTTTATCTGTTGGCAGTTCGATTTGTCTTTATGAAAAAGAAAGACGGTATAAAAGAATATGTAAATCTCTGGCCGGAAAGACTGGATTTGGAAAACTCATTTTATCGTCCGATTATTGCAGTCTTTTGCAGTGTTATGGGATTCTTTTGCCGAATCTGTGACAGTCTGGTTGACAGTATTGTTGTTCTTTTACGAAAAACGGTTTACAAGGACAGCCCACTTCCGTTTGAGCTCACAGAGGGAACCATTTTTACTTATTATTTGGGATCCTTCCTGAATTATATGGCAGATGTATTGAATAAGAGATTTCCAAATAGAAAGCACAAAGAACATGAATATATTCATGAGCTTGCCATGCTTCATGTTTCATGGAAGGAAAATCGAGTTGTTATCAGCCGTACGCTTTCCTTTGGACTTTTATTATTCTGCTTTGGTTTTATTCTGACGATCGTATATTTGCTCGGAATCTATTGGTAAAAAATAAAGTGAAAAGACTAATGATTGACATGCCAACAGAAATGTTGTATCATCAACCTAGTCTTTTCATATTACGGCGTGTGGCTCAGCTTGGTAGAGCGCTACGTTCGGGACGTAGAGGTCGCAGGTTCGAATCCTGTCACGCCGACTATTTAAAAATTTTAATACAGACAAGCGATGATAAGAATAAGTAGTAAAAAGGGAAAGCTACAGAAAGTTGCCGGTTGATGAGAGGCGCAGGGGAAGCTTTTTACGAATACCTCTTTGAGCTTTGCACCAAACGAGAAATCAAGTAGGCTGCAACGGAGTGATTCACGTTATACAATCCAAGTATGAATGTACTTACAGAGGTTAAATGTGTGAGCATTTAACGAAAAAAGGTGGTAACACGAACAGAACTTTCGTCCTTTTACAAAAAGGAAGGAGGTTTTTTTTATTGGAAAAAGATTTGAAAAAAATCAAGGCATCGAAACCAAACAGCATGGTTAATATTATTGTATATTCCTGTTTGATTTGCTTTAGTTTTATAGCAGAAATTTATTTATTCCTGAATTACCATGTAGTTCCGCTGGTTTCGATACTGCAAAAGATATTTTTCTTTTGTATGGGAACATTTTTTACGGTTAAACTGATTCTGCTTCTTTCGACAAATCGAAAAATGACCACGGAAATCAGACAAATTGTGAAGGATGGTTTTTATGTGGTAGCTCGGGTTTCGCGCGTTGTATATAATGAGACGGTTGAAGTGAATGGCATCTGCGGACGCAAGATTTGCTGTTTTTATGAGGATCCGTTTGGTCAGAGAACGGAGTTTGTCAGCAAAATGATTTTCAAGGAACTCGATATTGAAATCGGAAGTCCGATTAAAGTCTATTTAAGAGAAGGAAAATATGATTTCTATTATGTGGATCTGGATGGACTCGAATATAAAAAATGGTAACAAGAAACATATATTACAAAACAGTGAAGGGCCTCGATGATAAATCATCAAGGCAAGAGTAATGTCAATTATAGTACAAAAACTGTGAAGGGCCTCGATTGTAAACAATCAAGGCAAAAGAAAGGAGAAAAAAATGACAGTATTTGAAGAACTCAAAAAACGTGGCCTTTTGGCACAGCTTACTGATGAAGACGAAATCAGAGACTTAATTAACGAAGGAAAGGCCGTTTTCTATATCGGTTTTGACCCAACTGCAGACAGTTTACATGTAGGACATTTTATGGCTCTGTGTCTTATGAAGAGACTTCAGATGGCAGGAAACAAGCCAATCGCATTAATCGGTGGCGGTACTGCTATGATCGGTGACCCAAGCGGAAGATCTGATATGCGTTCTATGATGACAAAGGAGCAAATTGATCACAACTGTGAATGCTTCAAAAAACAGATGAGCCGTTTTATTGAATTTGGTGAAGGAAAAGCCATGATGGTTAACAATGCAGACTGGCTCAGAGACCTCAACTACATTGAATTTATCCGTGACATCGGAGCTCATTTTTCAGTAAATAACATGCTTCGTGCAGAGTGCTACAAGCAGCGTATGGAAAAGGGTCTTAGCTTCTTAGAATTTAACTACATGATTATGCAGGGCTACGATTTCTTGGCATTATACGAAAAATACGGCTGTAATATGCAGTTCGGTGGAGATGACCAGTGGAGTAACATGCTCGGCGGTACAGAACTGATTCGTCGTAAATTAGGTAAAGATGCATATGCAATGACCATTACACTTTTGATGAACTCAGAAGGTAAGAAAATGGGTAAGACACAAAAGGGTGCTGTTTGGCTTGATCCAAACAAAACAACACCATTTGAATTCTACCAGTACTGGAGAAACGTTGCAGATGCAGACGTATTAAAATGTATCCGTATGCTTACTTTCCTTCCAATGGAAGAAATCGAAGCAATGGACAGCTGGGAAGGAAGCCAGCTCAATACTGCGAAAGAAATTCTGGCCTTTGAACTTACAAAACTGGTTCATGGCGAAGAAGAAGCAACCAAATCTCAGGAAGCAGCCAGAGCATTATTCTCAACCGGTGTGGCAGCAGATATGCCGACAGCAGAACTTTCAGAGGATGCATTTGTTGACGGAGCGATTGATGTAATCGGTATGCTGGTACAGTCAGGACTGGTACAGACTCGTTCAGAAGGAAGACGTGCCATTGAACAGGGCGGCGTTACTTTAGACGGTGAAAAGATTACAGATATTAAAGCAGTGGTAACAAAAGACAGCTTTACAGAAGAAGGTAAAGTATTAAAAAGAGGAAAGAAAAACTTCAGAAAAGTAGTTTTGAAGTAAGAAAAGTCCCATAAATTGGACAACCTCCCTGTTATTTTCTTATTAAAGAACACGAAACCGTGTGAAAAGAAAATAATAGGGAGGTTTTTTTATGAAAGGATATTTTGTTACAGAAGGATATATGGGATATGTAGAAGGCAGATATATGTTATTTGCCAGTGAAGCGGATTACAGAGAATACATGGGTACTCTATAATTCTCCAAGTCATCTGAATCCATTATTCTTTTCTTGATTGAATAAAAAGTATCCCGGAGCAGATATTATAACTGCTCACTGTCAAGGAGTATGGTAAATGGTCCGTCATTTAACAGTTCTACCTTCATGTCAGCACCAAAGCTTCCGGTCTGAACCGGATAGCCTTCTTCTTTACAGGAGGAAATAATATACTCATACAAATCATTTGCAAGCTGTGGATTTCCGGCTTTTACAAAAGAAGGTCTGTTTCCTTTTTTGCAGTCGGCATATAGAGTAAACTGAGAAACCAAAAGAAGAGATCCCTCCACATCCTTTAGGGACAAATTGGTTTTTCCGTTTTCATCTTCAAAAATGCGAAGCCCCAGCATCTTTTTCATTAGCTTATCAGCGATTTCTTTCGTATCTTCTTCAGCGACTCCGATGAGTACTAAAAATCCTTTATCAATTTTACCGATGACTTCTTCCTCTACCGTTACACCGGCGTATTTTACTCGTTGTATTACAAATCTCATTTTCTGTTCTCCTACGTGATGGTTTATTGTCTGAATAGAAAACCCATAACCTGTTTGCGTCTGTCAGAGATCGGACCGGTTTTGGTATATTCATGATTAATTAATAGTATATCACAAAAATGAAAAAGAGTCGTATTAGCAAACATCTCCTTTGGAGTTTTCTAATCCAAAAGCCTGTCAGAGTAATGCTTGACGGAAAAATTGAAAAATAATACAATGCAGATAGTGTGTATTTTCTTTATACCAAAGGAAAGAAGTCATTGATAGACAGAGGAAGGCAGAGTAAAGATATGAAGACAATTCAGGTAAATACCATTACGGAAACAATTAAAGAAATGTGCATTGAAGCCAATCATTTCCTGACACAGGATATGCAGGATGCACTTACAAACGCCATGGGAACAGAAAAGTCTGAGCTCGGAAAAAAGATTTTATCTCAGCTTGATCAGAATTTAACAATAGCAAAAGAAGATATGATTCCGATTTGTCAGGATACCGGAATGGCAGTCGTTTTTATGGAAATCGGTCAGGAGGTTCATTTTGACGGCGGAAACTTGGAAGATGCCATCAATGAAGGTATCCGTCAGGGATATGTAGAAGGCTTCCTTCGTAAATCAGTCGTAAAGGATCCAATTGAAAGAGAGAATACAAAAGACAATACACCGGGTATTATTCATTACAGTATTGTACCCGGAGATGAAGTAAAAATCACAGTTGCTCCAAAGGGCTTTGGTAGTGAAAATATGAGCCGCGTGTTTATGTTAAAACCTGCTGATGGTATAGAAGGAGTAAAAAATGCCATTTTAACTGCTGTAAAGGATGCAGGACCAAATGCCTGTCCTCCTATGGTAGTCGGAGTCGGAATTGGCGGTACCTTTGAAAAGTGTGCACTCATGGCTAAAAAAGCGCTTACCAGAAATGTAAACGAACATTCTTCCATCGAGTATGTAGCACAGATGGAAAAAGAATTATTGGAAACAATCAATAAGAGCGGAATCGGTCCGGGCGGACTGGGCGGAACAACAACTGCACTCGCAGTAAACATCAATACGTATCCGACTCATATTGCAGGTCTTCCGGTTGCAGTTAATATTTGTTGTCATGTAAACAGACACAGCGTACGTGTATTATAATCTGTGGCTAAACGATGATTCAGTGAAAGGAAGAATGAAAATGGAAAAATATATTCAGGCACCACTAGTAAAAGAAGAGATTAAAGATTTAAAGGCCGGAGATGCTGTGTTTATTTCAGGCACTATTTATACAGCAAGAGATGCAGCGCATAAGCGTATGTATGAAGCACTTCAAAATAATGAGGCACTTCCTATGGAAATGGAAGGAAATGTCATTTATTATATGGGACCTTCTCCTGCCAGAGAAGGAAGACCAATCGGTTCTGCAGGTCCTACTACAGCCAGCAGAATGGACAAATATGCTCCGTCATTACTTGATTTAGGACTCAAGGGAATGATCGGAAAAGGAAAAAGAAGCCAGGAAGTAAAGGATGCCATTATTAGAAATGAAGCAGTTTACTTTGCTGCGATTGGCGGCGCCGGAGCACTTCTTTCCAAAGCAATTATTGAAAGTGAAGTCATTGCGTATGACGATTTAGGAACTGAAGCGATTCGTAAATTAACAGTTAAGGATCTTCCTGCAATTGTTGTTATTGATAAAGACGGTAATAATATTTACGAAACAGCAGTAAAAGAATTTTGTACTTTATAAGGAAAAATAAGGCTTTTTGACAGAAGAAATCGAAAAAATGAAACGAGTTTCTTCCTATTATAATGTGTGCTATATCTATTGGTACATTTTTTAGTTCATACAAGATATGGGAGGTATCTATGAGAATTGCATTAATGGTATTTCGTAAATTCTTTTTTGCCATAGCTGCTTTTATCAAATTATCCAGAGCAGGAAAAGAATATAATGGCGATTATACAAAGGGATTTGAGATTTCAAGATATATTGCGACAAACGGTATTGAAGCCGGAAATATTACAGCGACTATACATGGAGTCGAAAATATTCCAAAGGAAGACGGATTTATTTTTTATCCGAATCACCAGGGATTATTTGATGTATTGATGTTTTTACATTCCAGTACAAAGCCATTTGCTTTTGTTATTAAAAAAGAAGCAAAGGACATTATTTTATTAAAGCAGGTAATTGCTGCAACCGGGTCGTTATGGATGGATCGTGATGATTTAAAACAGTCTATGCAGGTTATCAATCAGGTAGCTCAGGAAGTAAAAGACGGAAGAAATTATATTATCTTCCCGGAAGGACACAGAAGCAGACAGGGAAACAAGTTGTTGGAATTTAAAGCAGGAAGCTTTAAGGCTGCTCAAAAAGCAAAATGTCCGATAGTTCCTTGTGCACTGATCAATTCTTTTGTTCCGTTTGATGAAAACTCAGTACGACAGGTAGAGGTTAAGCTGGTCTATTTACCGCCTATGTACTATGAAGAATATGCTCAGATGAAAACCGCAGAGATTGCTGCAGAGGTTAAGAGCCGTATAGAAAAGGCAATTGCTCAGTACGAATAATCAAATCTTAAAAAAGCAACAAAAATAGATTATTGCATTGACAAACTATATGTACTTCTGTATAATAACACTTGCGCTAAGGTTAGCGTGTTAAACTTTATAATTGGTAGAGGATAAAGTTCAGCAGTAAGGAGAAATACTCAAGAGGCTGAAGAGGCGCCCCTGCTAAGGGTGTAGGTCGTTTGCGCGGCGCGAGGGTTCAAATCCCTCTTTCTCCGTTTCGTCTACAAAAAAAAGAATCCTGATTTAGTTCGGGATTCTTTTTTTTTGCTTTTTTTTGGTATATAGTAGGATTAGTTTCTAAATGAGAAAGGATTCCTATATGAATAAAAAGAAATCAAACCTGTTAGGTGTGGGAGCTTTGCTATTTTATTTTTGCAGCATTCTTCCGCTTCTTTGGATATGTAAATACAGTCATATGTGTGCAGATGATTATGGTTATGGAATCAAGCCGCATAATGCATTTTTAAAAACCGGTAAAATGGCGGATGTAATGGCAGCAGCCTGCGATACAGTAAAAGGATATTATGAAGTCTGGCAGGGAACCTATTCTTCCTTGTTTTTATTTTCTCTTCAGCCCGGAATATTCGGAGAGAAGTACTACAAGTACGGTCCCCTCTTTTTAATTCTATTATTAAGCATTGCCATGTTTTGGTTTGGTTATGTTTTACTGGTTCAGATTTGTAAGATGGACAAAAATCTGTCTTTCCTTCTTTTATCATTATGGATGGTTGTATCGGTTCAGAAAATGCATGCACCGGTTCAGGCTTTTTATTTTTATAATGCCGGTGTTCATTATATTTTTATGCATGCCCTGTTGCTTTTTTATTTAACCGCTTTTATCAGAGTATTATTTTCAAAAGAAGTAAAAAAGGGAATCTATGGTTTGGAAATGCTTCTGTTAGTTTTCCTGGCCGGAATACTTGGCGGCGGAAATTACATTACTGTATTTATTGCAATTCTTTTATCTTTTACATTTTCGGTATTGTATTTGTTTTACAGTGATGAAAAAAAGAAACTGCTTTGGTGCGTTCCGGGTCAGATTACTCTGATCATCGGATTTATTATTTCAGCTATTGCACCGGGCAATCAGGTCCGTTCAGAAAGATCAGACGGAGTAGGTCCGATCAAAGCGATACTCTTATCTTTGCGTTTTTCCGTAGAGCGATTACCGCAGTGGCTGGATATATGGACCATTCTGCTATTTGTACTGATATTTATATTGGCTCTAAAGCTTATAAAGAATATGAATTATTCTTTTTCATATCCGCTTTTAGTAGCAGGATATTCTTTCTGTTTATATGCAGCATCTTTTACACCTACCTGTTATGCTATGGGATATCCGGGTGCCGGAAGATGCAATAATGTTTACCAGTTGTTCTTTTACCTTTTGGTATTTTTTAATCTGATATATATTGCCGGATGGGTGCAAAAAAAAGAAAAACTTGTAAACTTAAGAAATGCATTATCAGAGAAAAAAATATCGATGTTGGTAAAAGTAGTTCTGATTTTGGCATTATGTATCCTCCCGATTTGTGGAGACTGGAATCAGTATATGTCACTTTGTGCAGTAAAATCCGTATATTATAAAGAGGCACAGCTATTTGATGTGGTGCGTTCGCAGCGTGAAGAAATACTAAATACTTCCGAGGAAAAGAAGCTGACGCTTCCGGCTTATAATATATATCCAAAGCTATTGTTCTTTGACGATATCACAACGGATCCGAAAGACTGGAGAAACGTATCCTGTGCAAAATGGTACAAGAAGAAAAAAATACAATTAGCAGACCATTTTGAATAGAATCGAAAAAAATAAAAAAATGTGTTGACAATAAGAAAGTCAAATGATAGTATAAAACTCGGTCGTGAAAAACACGATTGAAACAAAATAAAAAAAATTAAAAAAGTTGTTGACAAAGCCAAAAACGCATGATATGATATCAGAGTTGCGGCAAGAAAGCAACAGAACCTTGACAAATAAACAGCAATGCAACCCTGAAAATTCTAAATAAAGAATTGTTCAGAGAACAAAACCTAAAAAAACAGTAAAACGGTTTAAAAAATTAGCTAGAGTTAATTTTGAATCGGATCAACATTTAAACA
>JAZUKG010000233.1:0-25549 GCA_045643145.1 Lachnospiraceae bacterium
TTTCTCTATTGTAAGTGCACCTGCGTTAACCGCATCAATCATACCCTGATCTTCACTGACAGGAATGAAAGCACCGCTAAGTCCGCCTACATAAGAAGATGCCATGACTCCACCCTTTTTCACCTGATCATTTAATAATGCCAAGGCTGCTGTAGTTCCCGGAGCGCCTGCATATTCCAAACCGATTTCACATAAAATATCAGCTACAGAATCACCGATTGCCGGTGTCGGAGCCAATGATAAGTCGATAATACCAAATGGAATGTTCAGCATTTCTGAAGCTTTTTTCGCTACCAGCTGACCTACACGAGTAATCTTAAATGCTGTCTTTTTAATTGTTTCGCAAAGCACTTCGAAGCTTTCTCCTCTTACCTTGCTCAGTGCAGTACGTACTACACCAGGGCCGGATACACCGACATTGATGATGGCGTCTGCTTCTGTTACACCATGGAATGCACCTGCCATAAATGGGTTATCATCCGGAGCATTACAAAATACTACTAATTTTGCACAGCCCATAGAATCATTTTCTTTGGTATATTCTGCAGTTTCTTTGATAATTTCTCCCATAAGCTTAACTGCATCCATATTGATACCTGTTTTGGTAGAACCCAGGTTAATAGATGAACATACAATTTCGGTCTGAGAAAGAGCCATTGGAATAGAACGAATCAAAAGCTCATCTGCCGCAGTCATACCCTTTGATACGAGTGCTGAATATCCTCCGATAAAGTTGATACCAACCTTCTTTGCTACCTTATCCAAAGTCTTTGCAATTTCTACAAAGTCTTCAGGCTTTTTACAACATGCACCACCGACTAAAGCAATCGGAGTGACACTGATTCTTTTATTTACAATCGGAATACCGTATTCCTTCTGAATTTCATTTCCTGTTTCTACTAAATGCTCTGCAATGCCAAAAATCTTGTTGTAGATTTTATCACAGCAGGTCTGCAAATCTGAATCCACACAATCTAAAAGGCTGATACCGATTGTAATGGTACGAACATCCAGATTTTCCTTTTCAATCATTTCATTCGTTTCTAATACTTCTGATATATTAATCATGTTTCTATCCTTTTCAATCTTATATTTGTTTTCGTACCGGACTATCGCTTATATATGCTCGCCCATCTCTATCACAATTAGATTCTGTGCATCATATCAAAGATTTCTTCTCTCTGACATTTAATCACTACGCCAATTTCCTCGCCAATCTTTGCCAGTTCATCAGACATTTCATCAAAAGACTTGGTAGCACTGCTTCTGTCTACTACCATCATCATATTGAAATAATCAGACACGATAGTCTGTGAAATATCTAAAATGTTAATTTTGGTATCTGCTAAATAAGTACAAACCTTAGCAATGATTCCTACTGTATCTTTTCCAACAACTGTAATAATTGTTCTCTTCTTCATCTTTTTATCTCCTTCATGTTTGTAACTTCGTTGTTAATCATAATCGTTTCAGCGGCCTATTGCAAGTCTTTTATACCTCAATTAGTGTAGAAGGCTCATTTCTTTTGGCTACTTCAATATGAAAATCCGATGGCTGATACGGATTATCTGCCATAGTGATTTCCAGCCTGACGGCTTCATGTGCCAAATCAGGCAGATTATTTTCCTGACTCAAATGTCCTAATAATATGTGTTTTAGGTTGTCATGCAAAAGCTGGCATAAAAGCTGCCCTGCCAGTTCATTGGATAAATGTCCTCTGTCTCCTAAAATTCTTTGTTTTAAGTAATACGGATACGGTCCTACCTGAAGCATTCTCACATCATGATTGGCTTCTAAAAGAAGTGCATCCAGTCCCTGAAGCCCTGCCACAATCTGATTGTTAAAACACCCCATATCAGTGGCAACTGCCACCTTTTTCATCCCGTCTCCGACTCTGTAACAAACCGGATCCTGTGCGTCATGACTGATTGGCATCGCCTCAATCAGCAAATCCCCGATAAAAACATTTTCGTTTCTGTGAATCGGACAAAGCAAATCCGGATCAATATTTCCGACACTTTTACAGTTCATAATTCCCTGTAAAGTACCATTTGTCGCATAAATCGGGATATCTGCTTTTCTCGTAAGGACTCCTATCCCCGCAATATGATCAATATGCTCATGTGTAACAAAAATTCCGTCTAAATCTTTGGTGGTAAGTCCGATGCTGTTTAGTCCTGCCTCAATACGTTTCCCACTGATTCCGGCATCAATTAATATATGATGATCGTCGTTTCCGACATAAATACAATTCCCGCTACTTCCACTTGCAATCGAAAGTAATCTCATTCCTATTTTATTCCTTCCATTGTTTCTCTTTATTCACGCCAGAAAATTTCCAGTACATCACCGGTTTTTAATGGTTCAATATACTGTGCTTTTCGACCGTTAATCAGGGTTTCTACCATCTTACCCTGCGGTTTTGATAAATCGAAATCAATCTTGTCAAATACATCAACATAGATATAATCCGGCTTACCGTCCAATATTACCTGATCTCCGTTTACAGTTACGATAATGGCATCCGGACTCAGGCCCATAGTCTCTGCCGGTTTTTCCTGTGCCGATTTATCTTCTGTCGGCTTTGTATCTGCTGTTTGTACTTCTGCTGTCTGAGTTGTTGGCTGCAGTGTATTCTCTTCTGTTTTCGCTTCTTCATTCACTTCCGGCATTTCCTCATTGTTTACTACCGGCTGCATTGCCTTCTCAGTCTGTTTTTTAAGCTGAGCATTCAAATTGTCCTGCAGATTTTTCTGAATATCTCGAATACTAGGTGTCTTTGGTCTGGCCGGAGCATTTTCTACCGGTTCCGGCATTTTACCGGTCTGGTTAAACTGAGTCGCAAAAGCAGAAATACGCTGTGCTGCTGCATAAGCCATAGCCTGCTTTTGGGCTTCTTCTACTTTGGCTGTTACCGGTGAGTCAGCAATTTCCTGCGCTGATTGTCTGCCTCTTTGAATCAGATCATCCAGTTTGCTGCTGGTGCTCTTTTCTGTATTGTTAGCCGTTGCTACCTTTTCTGTTTCCTTTACAGTTTCTGCTGTATCACCTGCTTCAGTTTCCTCGGCTGCTGCCGCGTATTCAGAAGCCGTCTCGATATCATCACCTGTTTCATTTTCCGAAACCTCTTCTGCATTCTTTCTGTCTTCGGATTTCAGCTTCCATTCTAATGTAAAGTTATCATATACCTTGCTGTCCCAGGCAGCCGGTTCATGATTCACCATAAAATCTACGGAATCGTCCAAAACGACATCCATGACTTCTGTAATCTGTTTTACTGTATAGTAGGTCAGCATTTCGATTTCATCGCCCTGCTGTATTTCATAAAATTCTGACTGCAGTTCTCCGTTTACACTGGCAAACTTTGGCAATGTCACCTTCATACCATTCACAATGACAGAAAGTGTCTCCTTATACTCAGGGAATTTACCCAATTCCATATGAGCCGGCTCACCCTTGGTAGAAGGATTGACTACAATCACATCATTGGAACGAATTGGTGCATTGATATCTGCCGGTTTTGAATTCAGGAAAATCTCCGCTGATTCGCCGCGAGAACCACGAATCGTTCTTTCCTTTCCGTTAAACATAAAGGTCAGACCGTCGCCTCGTTTCGGGAACAAGTCTTCATTGGTAAATTCTGCCTGCATTGCTGCATCTACAATTGCCAATTTATTGTTATCATATAATTTAATTCTTTGGCCGTTAAAGGTCACAAAGAGGAAATTGTTGCTTTGTTCATAGAAATTCAAACAAATACCGACCGGGGTAACCAAAGTAGAATCCTTGACAATGTCTCTTTGCATAAAGTCAATCTTTTGCATAACTTCTTCACCTCGAAGCGCACATCGTTCCTTGGCAATTCCGAGACGTTCTGCCACGAGATCGGTATAGCCTTCTATCTTTCCGCCGCCTCCGACTACAAAAACTGCGCTGACCGGTTTGTCTCCGTTCAGTTCCATAATCTTGTCAGCAGCATTTTCAGCCATCTGGGTCAAATGTCCATTTACGATTTCCAGTACACTTTCTTTGGAAATCGTCTGCGAAAGCCCCATAATATCTTTATATTCTACGCTGTCACTTTTCTCAATTCCGCGTTTAATCTCTTCTGCTGTCTGGAAATCTACCAGGCAATGTCTGGCGATATCCTCTGTCATACTGTCACCGGCAATTGGTAACATACCGTATGCTACGATACTGCCGTCCTTGGTAATAGAAATATCGCTGGTACCTGCTCCAACATCAATCAGAGCGATATTCAGCATTCTGTACATCTGCGGAATCGCTACTTCAATCGCAGCGATTGGTTCGAGTGTCAGATTAGCAACTTCTAACCCTGCCAGTTCCACTGCTTTATACAGACCGTCTACTACATCATCCGGCAGGAAGGTTGCAATCAAATCTGCAGCAATCACCTTGGCTTTATGATTTTCCAAATTGCTCATAGGATAATCATTCATGTAATACTTCATGACAGTATATCCTACGCAGTAAAATTTCATATCCGGATGCTGTTCATCCTGAAACTGTGCATAGGCCTTCTCCACACCATAGGAATTTAAAGTAAAGATATCTTCCTTGGTAATCAGCTTTTCCCCTTCAAAATCGATTTCCGCATGAGTGGTAACGGTTCGAAGCACACGACCGGCGGCTGCGATACAAACCTGCTTCAGTTCCTCTTTTATATCCTGTTCCAGGGCTTCGGTTACCTCAGCAATCGTTTCTCCGACAGCACCGATGTCATGAATTTGTCCGTCGATCATGGCTCTCGTTTCGTGTTCCTTCACTCTCTGCGCTACGACAACAAATCGGTCCTTTTCCAAATATCCGACAGTACCTACAATACTTCTGGTACCGATATCAAGTCCATATACAAGTTTTTGCTGCTTTACCTCTGTTTTACGCATACCTTTTCCTCATTTGATAATTAGTCTATTTTTTATACTCTTTTTCCCTTTATTTCCCGGTCAGATATTCGTCAATCTGTCTGGCCGTTTCTGCCTCATCAAAAGAATTATCAATCACAAAATCGCTGTGTTTTCGAAATTCTTCTTCTGATAACTGTTTGGACATAATCGACATGGTCTTTTCCTCGGAGTAACCTCTGGACTCAGATAGTCTTTTCATACGCACGTCTTCCCCGGCGTAGATATACCACATCTCATCCACTACTTCCTGATAGCCTTCTTCTATCAATAGCGCGGCTTCCAAAAAGAAATATTTTTTTTCACCTTTTACATTTTCAACTTCAATTCGTTCCATGATTTCTTCTCGAACCAAAGGATGTAAAATGTCATTCACTTTTTGCAAAAGTTCAGGCGAAGAAAAGATCACCTGCGCCATCTTTTTGTTATCGATGGTACCATCTTCATTTAAAATATCTTTTCCCAGCAAATTTACAATTGGGTCATATCCCCTTTTGCCCGGATTTTTCAAATCATTGGCGACCTGATCGGCTAATAATACCTCACAGGAATAATTTTGTTTCAGATACGACAGTACAAATGACTTTCCGCATCCGACACCGCCTGTTACTCCGATTATTTTCAATTTCTTACCTGTCCTTATACTAACTTTTCTTCTATTTGGCTTCATACCAGTTTTTACCGGTATGAATATCTATCTCAAGCTCAACCGAAAGCTGAACGGCTCCCCTCATGGCTCTTACTAATATCTCCTGCATCTTTTCGACTTCATCCTCATAGGTCTCGATCAATACTTCATCATGTACCTGTAAAAGGAGTTTACTTTTTAAGTCTGCTGCCTGGATCTCTTCAAAGATTTTAATCATTGCAATCTTCATAATATCTGCAGCCGTTCCCTGAATCGGTGCATTCATGGCAATTCTTTCACCAAACTGTCTTTGCATAAAGTTTGAGCTTTGAAGTTCTAAAATCGGTCTTCTTCTGCCATATAATGTCTGACTGTATCCGGTAGCCTTGGCATCCTCTACGCATTGATTCAGGAAATTCTTGATAGAAGGATATGTTTCAAAATACTGGTTAATGTATTCCTGTGCTTCCTTTTTGGAAATACTCAGATCCTGACTCAGTCCAAAGGAACTGATGCCGTAAACAATACCAAAGTTAACTGCCTTTGCATTACGTCTTTGCAAATCTGTCACCTCATCAAATGGTGTGTTAAACACCTTGGACGCAGTCAGTCTGTGAATATCCTGTGCGTTTTGATATGCATGAATCAATTCCTGATCTTCTGACATATGAGCCAGGATTCTGAGCTCAATCTGCGAATAGTCCGCATCCATAAAGACGCATCCGTCCTTTGGCACAAATACCTTTCGTATCAAACGTCCCATTTCCATTCTCATCGGGATATTCTGAAGATTTGGGTCGGTAGAGGATAATCTACCCGTGGCAGTTACCATCTGCTGGAAGCTCGTATGGATTCTGCCGTCCTTTTCTATATAGCCTGAAAGGCCGTCTGCATAAGTAGCTTTCAGCTTGGCCAGGCCTCTGTATTCCAATATATCTCTGACAACCGGATAATCTACCGCTAACTTTTCCAATACATCCGCTGCTGTGGAATATCCGGTCTTTGTCTTCTTTCCGCCTTTGATTTGCATCTTTTCAAAGAGAATTTCACCCAGCTGCTTTGGAGAATTGATATTAAACTCCTCACCAACCTGCTCGTAAATGCTCTTTGTCAAAACATCGATTTTATCTCCCAGTTCCTGACTGTATGCCTTGAGCTCATCTTCCAGGGCAATGACGCCTTCCTTTTCCATATCATAAAGGACATAGGTAAGCGGCATTTCTATCGTTTCATACAGCTGCGTCATTTGCATTTCATCTATTTTGTTTGTTAATTCTGTATAGCTGTGATATACACTATAGAGTCTCTGAACTACATACTCTAAAAACTTTTCCTTTTGCTGCCACAGAACGGATGCAAAATCTAACTTGCCAAAAGTCTGCTTATAATCCATCAGCATCATATTGGCATATTCACTCGCCACATCCTCTATCGTATATTCGCTTTTATTTGGATTAATCAGATATGCTGCCAGTTTCACATCATAAAAATCCTGATGTGCTTCATACGGCAGATTCATTCTCGGATAAAGCTTCTTTACATCAAAGGTAATCAGTTTTCTCTTCTTTTCATCCTTTAGATGATTCCAAAGTTCTTCGCATTTCCCGGCCAGATAATCCTCTGTCAAAAATCCCTGCGGCATCAGAAAATATGCTTCTTTGCCGTCATAAAAGGACATACAGCCCTCTTCAAAATCTAAAATAGCCAGTTTCTCTGCCTGTTCCAATTCGGCAAATATTTCCTCTGCTTTTCCGAAATCATCAATCAAGGTAATATTGGGCAGTTCAATCTGCGGCTGACTGGTATTTGCAAACCTCGAAAGCATATTTTTGAAATTCAGCTCCTGACAAAATTCATATGCTTCCTGTGTATAGATATCCCCCAGCTCTGCCATTTGCAGATCATACGGGATATCTGCATCGATCTCGATGGTAGCCAGCTTTAAGGAGAGATCACAAAGCTCTCTGTTTTCGGCTAATGTCATACGAATACTGTTTTTGGTAATCTCATCAAGATGTGCATAAATATTATCAATACTGCCGTAAGTCTCCATCAGACCGGTAGCAGTCTTTTCTCCGACTTTTGGTACACCCGGAATGTTATCTGCTGTATCACCCATTAATGCCTTCAACTCTATAAACTGCAGCGGAGTTACATGATATTTTTCCAGTACATCCTTGGCATAATAATCTTCGACCTCAGTCTTGTTTCCTTTGGTTTTCGGAATACGGATTTTAATCTTTTCTGTAGCAATCTGCAAAAGGTCTCTGTCTCCGGAAATCAAAGCTACCTCTACGCCCTGCTTTTCCGCTCTTTTCGCCATGGTTCCGAGAATATCATCTGCTTCATATCCCGCCTTTTCCATAATCAGGATTCCCATTGCCTTTAAGACATCCTTCATAACCGGTACCTGCTGTCTGAGTTCATCCGGCATCGGCTTTCTGGTACCCTTATATTCTTTATACATTTCATGTCTGAAGGTCGGCGCCTTTAAGTCAAACGCCACCGCAAAATAATCCGGCTTTTCCTCTTCTAAAAAACGAAACATAATATTCAAAAAGCCATAAATCGCATTGGTATGAAATCCTTCCGCATTGGTTAAATCCGGAACCCCGTAAAAGGCTCTGTTCAATATGCTATGGCCATCCATTAACATTAATTTAGACATATCCGATCCTCTTTCCATTGCCCCGACGTTTTTCCATCGAGACCATTCGCCATTTTCATGTTTTATTCTGTACTATTTGTTTTCCTGTGTTGTCTTACACAGAATATTCCGACCGATCTACCACAGTACATAAGTAAATACACCGGCCAGCATGAGCAGAAAAATCAATTCTGTTACAAACAGCGATATTCTGATATATTTTTTACGATTGCACTTTCTGATCAGTGACAATCTGTATTCGTTCAATTCTCTGTCCAGATCAAAGGTCTTACCTTCCTCAAGTCTGGCGATACCTTCTGAGGACAAATACTGTATGGTAAGCTCTTCCTTGCACTCTTCACAGTGCTCAATATGTTCTGAAAAACGCATTAACTTTTTCCCGGTTAAATCCCCTTTAAAAAAGGACGGGAACAAACGCTCAACTTCTTTACATTCCATTCAAATATCCTCATGTTTCCATTGCTTTAAACAAGCGCCATAATCCATTTTATTTTAGCATAAACGCTTCATTTTTTCAAATCGAAATCTTGTGTCAAAAAGCCCACTTTTCTTGCAAGGAAAACGTTTTCATGGTACAATACAGATACGGGTTTCAACGGACTGAAACCAATAGGAAGGAGACACATATTATGGCTTGGTATGATGAAGCAATTTTTTATCATATTTATCCTTTAGGACTTTGCGATGCACCAAAGGAAAATGCTTATGAAAAACCGGTACACAGATTAAAGGAGGTAATCCCTTGGATTTCGCACATCAAGGAAATCGGATGTAATGCGATTTATATCGGTCCGCTGTTTGAATCAGTCGGACACGGATACGAAACCACGGATTATAAAAAGCTCGACTCTCGTCTCGGCGACAATCAGGATTTAACAAACTTTGTAAAAGAATGTCACAAGGAAGGTATTCGAGTGATTTTAGACGGCGTCTTCAATCATGTCGGACGTGACTTTTTTGCATTCAGGGATTTACTCGCAAACCGTGAAAACTCCGGCTACAAGGATTGGTTTTGCAATGTGAATTTCTGGGGAAACAATGAATACAATGATGGTCTTTGCTATGAAAACTGGGGCGGTTACAACCTCCTCGTTAAATTGAATCAGAGAAATCCTGCAGTCAAAGACTACATCACAGATGTGATTCGTTTTTGGGTAAGCGAATATGACATTGACGGTATCCGACTGGATGCTGCTGATGTTTTGGATTTTGACTATATGAAAACACTTCGCGGCGTGGCAAATGAGGTAAAACCTGATTTTTGGCTGATGGGCGAAGTCATTCACGGTGATTACAACCGTTGGGTAAATGAAGGTACTCTTCACAGCGTAACCAACTATCACCTTCATAAAGCTCTCTATTCCGGTCACAATGATCACAACTATTTCGAAATCGCTCATACTGTAAAACGTTTATATGAAATGGGCGGTAACAGACCGGAAGGCTTAAAGCTTTACAACTTTGTTGATAATCACGATGTAGAACGTATTTATACAAAGCTCAGTAACAAGGCTCACTTCAATCCGGTTCATGTTTTGTTATATACCTTACCGGGTGTTCCGAGTCTCTATTATGGTTCTGAATTCGGAATCGAAGGCAGAAAAGAAAATTTCTCTGATGCCTCTCTTCGTCCGGCTTTACATTTAAATGATTATAAAGATGCGGTTTCAAACAACCCATGTACAAACTTAATCGCAAAGCTTGGCAAAATCAGACAACAGAGTAAGGCTCTTTCCTACGGTGATTACAATCAGATTTTATTGACCAATCGTCAGTACAGCTTTTCACGTACAATTGACGGGGAAACTGCTATCGTAACCGTAAATAATGATGATAACAGCTTTACTCAGACATTAAGTGCAAACGGCTACCATACATTTGTAGGTGCACTAAACGGCCAGCGCGTCACCGAAAACGGTGGTCAAATCACTGTTACAATCGGACCAAACAGCGGTGAAATTTGGGTTCCTGACTTTGTATATGATAAGGTTCCTGTCACAGAATCTATTCAGGATTCCGGCTATACCTTTGAAGAGAAAAAAGAAGAACCTGTAGCCGAGGTTATTTTAGAAGAAACCAAAGATGATGTAAAAGAAGAACCACAGATGCCTGAAAATACCAATGCTTCCAGCAACGAAAATGCAATGGATGCTTCAAAAGCGCCTTCCGAAACAATGGATTCTAACTTATCAGGCTCCCAGGAGGCTTCTGAATCTCCTGCTTCTACTCCTGATTCAGGGACTTTAGCTACAGACTCAGCAGATGCCATGAGAGATGCCATCTACAATGAGGCATTTGAAAAAGGTAAAATTGCCGGTCTTCAGGAAGCTATTCTCGCTATCATGGAAAAGAACGGATATGTAACGGATCAGATGCGAAATGATGTATATGCAAATGTATATCATGACTCTCTCATTAATTGGGTAAAGAGTTTTAGATAGAAATAAAAATGAACTATAAAAAAAGGCAATCGACCTTACAATGCAGGCACGCTCTCGCTAGATAGATTCTGGTAGCGGTTCTAAGCTCGAAAATACCTCGCTAAGAACCAACCGAATCTAACTACCTGCGTTTGTAAGGTAGATTGCCTTTTAATTTTCAATGTTTTTTATTTTATAAATCCTTACCTGTCAGGAGTTTGTATCCTTCCAGATAAATAGAAATAGTCTTGTCTACTACATCCTGTGGAAGCTTCCAGTCATGCTCATTTGCTTTGAGCCAGTCTCTGGCAAACTGCTTATCAAAGGATGGCTGACCATGTCCCGGTTCATAACCTTCTTTTGGCCAGAATCTTGAACTATCAGGAGTTAACATTTCATCACCGATTACAATGTTACCGTTTTCATCAAGACCAAATTCAAACTTTGTATCTGCAATAATGATACCCTTTGAAAGAGCATATTCTGCACATTTTTTGTAAAGAGCGATTGTATAATCACGAAGCTTTGAAGCATATTCTTCACCCTTACCAGGGAATCTCTTTTCTAAGTATTCTACACTCTGCTCATATGAAATATTTTCATCATGATCACCAATTTCAGCCTTGGTAGATGGTGTATAAATCGGCTCAGGAAGCTTATCTGATTCCTTTAATCCTTCCGGAAGCTTAATGCCGCAAACTGTGCCGTCTTTCTGATAGCTAGCCCAGCCACTACCGGTAATATATCCTCTAACAATACATTCTACAGGAAGCATTTCAAGCTTCTTACACATCATACTGTTTCCGTTAAACTTATCCTGTCTGAAAAATTCAGGCATATCGTTAACATCTACACTAATCATATGATTTGGAAGAATGTCACTGGTCATATCAAACCAGAACTTTGACATCTGTGTTAATACAGTTCCTTTTTTGGTAACTTCATTCTTTAAAATCACGTCAAAACAACTGATTCTGTCAGTTGCAACCATGATTAAGCTGTCACCGTTGTCATAAATCTCACGTACTTTACCTTCTTTGATTGGTTTTAACTCCTGCATTTTAGCACCTCTCTTATTATTTATACATCTAAAGTTTACACTTTTTTTGCATTCCGTCAAGACTATCCTATTACCTTTTCCATAAATCAGTCAATCGGAAAATCTAAAAGTTTCCAGCTCAAATCTATCATTTTAGGGTCAGGGCTGGAGTTTTGCATAATAATTTGTCTCTCTCTTTCCTCTTCCCACAGTAAATTCTTTTCACTTAATCTTCGTCTGAGTTCTCTGGCTGTACCAAAGCTTCCGTCAATGAGCTGTATATCCTTGCCCTCTAAAAACTGTCTGAGATGCGGTCTCAAAAAAGGATAATGTGTACATCCGAGCACAATCGTTTCTGTATTGCCGGTGACAAAAGGAAGCAGATGGGCTGTAAAATACGAATCCAGATAATCTCCGTCCAAATCACCCTTTTCTACAAACTCCATCAATCCGTCACATGGAACCGGTACGATTTCTGCCTCATCCTCATATAATGCCAAAAGTTTTCGAAACTTTTCCTGAACCAATGTCATTGGAGTAGCCATAATCAAAATTCTACCGCCCTGATTCATCTTTACCGCAGGTTTAATTGCCGGCTCTATCCCAACAATCGGCAAATCCGGATACATACCTCGAAGCATACGTACTGCTGCACTGGTTGCAGTATTGCAGGCAACCGCCAGCCCTTTGATTCCGTGCTCCAGTAAATGATCCACCGCAGCAAAGGTATGTCTTCTTATTTCCTCCACTGACTTGGTGCCATATGGGGCATTTTTAGAATCCCCATAATATATAAAATCTTCATAAGGCATAAGCTCAACTGCTTTTTTTAATACACTGATGCCTCCAAGTCCTGAATCAATAAATCCGATTGGAAGCTCCTTTTTCTTATCCTCACTCATGAAACTGACCTCTTTTATACAAATATTCATTCCATATCCAATCCGTTTTTCACAGCAAATACAGCCAGCTGTGTGCGATCCTTGGCTTCTACTTTTTCTAATAGTTTTGAAATACTGTTTCTCACAGTACCTTCTGCCAGAAATAATTCACCGGCGATTTCCTTATTATCGTAGCCCTCTGCTACCAGCCTGATCAGCACCTTTTCCTTTTCACCAAACTGAATTTTCTCAGATGAAATTAGGCTCAAATAGGTATCCTCCGAACCGCTGTCACCTACAATTTTTTTACCCACCTGACTCTTTACGGTTTGGAATATTCCGCTGCCAAAAACTGACATACCGTGATATACATTTTTGATGGCAGTAATCATCTGCTCATCTTCCATTTCTTTTAAAATATATCCGTCTGCGCCGCTTTCAATGGCCTTGTGAACAGTTGCCTCATCATCAAATGTAGTTAATACCAATACTTTGATGTCTTTATACTGGTTTTTAATGGCTCGTATTCCGTATTCGCCGTCATAATCCGGCATACGCATATCCATCAATACCACATCCGGATTAAAAACTCCGCATTTTTCACAGGCTTCCTTTCCGTTTGCAGCAGTTGCCACAACGCAAACTGAGCCATCCTGTGAAAGGATGGCTTTTAAACCTTGTCTTATAATTTGCACATCATCTGCAATTAATACTTTTATCGGTTCCATTTTAACTCCTAATATTATGTCAAAGGCAAAATAACCCTTGTCATAAATCCTTCTCCTAAAGCGGATGTGAATTTAACCTTTCCGCCTTTTTCCTCAATACGATCACAGATTCCCTTTAGTCCGTGATTGTAAACGATTTCCTCGCAACCGACTCCATCATCAGCAATTACCAGTTCCAGACGATTTTTCAAAAATCGAACGACTACATCCATCTGAGATGCCTTGGAATATTTTAGACAATTGGTAATGGATTCTCTCAGTGTATCATGGACTACCTTTGTCAGCGATGAATACATTTCATCATCCTCTCCCTGAATGGTAACCTCCATTTTGATTTCCTTTACCGATCTGGTAAGCTGCATTACGGCCTGGGTCACAAGCTCAGAAGACTCTTCTTTTGTCATTTCATTGATGGACTCTCTGAGTTCTTTTAATCCCTCTCGAGTCAGCTCCTGAGCCTGCGTTAAGTACTCCTCGGCCTGAATTTGGTTCTCCCCAGAACCCATACGCGATAATTTTAAAAGTGATTGAATCATCACTAACGTATGACCTGTTGTATCATGTACCTTTTGCGCGATTCTTGCTCTCTCGGCAGCCAGTGCGAACTGTTCTTTTGAAATGGCTAATTCCTTATTCTTTTCTACCAGCTGATAATACTGACTGACATCCTTGATCATATAAATCGCATATCTGCTTTTCGGACTCGTCTGATTTGTTTTAATCGCATAATCGCCTCGTTTGCGCTTCTGCTCATAAATCTCAACCGATAGATATTGGTCTTCTTCCTCTTTATATAATATCAAATCAGACTGTGAAATAGCAAACTTATTAATATAATTTTCTAAATAATCTCTGGAAATGGACTCCTTATCAATCTGAGTCAAATTCCAAAAGGCTTCGTTGGAAAAAATCAGCTTTTCCTTGTCAAAAATCAAAACACCATCTTTTAATCCGTGGATAATGGCATCAAAGGCTGAAATATTGATATCCATAAAACGATATCTCATGGTGGCAAAGAGAACCAGAATGATACTGACTCCAAAACCAAATGGTGTTAAATCATAACGATAGATAAAGCCCTGCGCGATATAAATCACATTCATAACTGCCGGAACCAGCGCTGAAACCACTAAAATCATTTTTGCATGCTTTCTATGCTGTCCCACCTCTTTGTTAAAAAAGAGAATTAACATACCGGTCAATGTGCAAAGGTACTGATATACCATATTGATGTAGAAAATCGGTCCTCTGTCTACAAAGTCCAGTTCAAACACCCTGTAAAACAGGTGATGCCAAGAATTAGTCAAGGCTAACAAATACAGAATGGATGAAAACGAAAATAAAATACCGTATAAAAGCTTGTTTTTGTATTCTTTTCCATAGTTTGATGCAAACAGTACCCAAAAGCTTCCCAGGAAACAGATTCCTAGATTTCCCATAGTAAAGGCAATCCATTTCTCAGTCACATTGTGATCGAGTAACAGGAGCAATTGAGATACGCACCATACAAAGATACTAATCTGGCACCCCAGGAACAGATTGTTGTATCTGGTATTTCTGCCTCTGTACACCAGGAGTGCCATACTGAATATTAAACATGTAATAATAAATAAATAGAGAATACAAATAATCATGAATTACAATTCCTTAATTTTCATTTCCTTCTGATACGAAATCATCCGTTTCAACTTCATTTACAGCTGCAGATTCCTCTGGTTTGACTTCTGCTTCTTCTGCCCCAATCGGAACATTTGAGAACATATCATCATCTACAGTGGCTTCTGTCTGAACAGTTTCCGGCTGAGCCTGCACGATTTCAGGCTGTTTTTCCGGTTCAGATTTGATTCTGCCCTCTCTCTTGATTGCAAAGTAGATCATTGCGATACCAACTACCAATAAGTATACCCACCAGTTGATTGATTTCCAGAAATCACGAGTCATATATAACACAACGAGTGCCATACTGATTGCTGAAAGAATGGTATACTTCTTGTCACTCTTAATAATAGAGTAAGCCAGTAATGCCAGGTTCACTACGCTGAATGCAAATACATTGATCAACTCACCGTTATCTAAATTATAAGCGAGCATTACACATTCTACAATCACATTCAAAATAAATCGCAGCCATTCTGTATTGATATTTCTCGCATCAAATATAAGCTTGATACCATAAATTCCCAGCAGCCAAACTATAGCAACACATTCTCCCGATAAATCCTGAAGAAAGAATATATCATCCCAATCCTGCGCTGCAAATGTAAGTACTACATTAAACATATATAATACACTTATAATCATGTTAAATATGCTTGGTACACGTTTCACATAGTAAAGCATAAGTGCAAAGGATAAAATAACAATTACGACTGAAACAAATACATCAAAGTCAAATCTGTCAAACAAATCACCGATTGTTGCCAGTGCATTTCCCAAAGAACCCAGCAACATAAATGAAATCATATAGATGTCCAGGAATACATTACAATTAGCAGTGATTTTATCATTCGGCTGATTTTTTCTTAAATAAAGGTTATACATCACAATTCCGGCATAAAAGATGAAATACGGAATCGATCTTTGCGGATAATCAAAATCAAAGAATTCCTCGATTGCCAAGATGTAAATAATATATGCAATTCCGGTAAGCCATAAATCAAAAGGTGTTCTTTTCTTGATAAAACGTACTGAAAAAGCTACTACCTCAGGAAGCAAGGATAAAAGATACATCAAATCCTGTGCATGTCTGTAGTGATCTACAAAAGGTAATGTCTCAAGCATTTCAGGTGTAATCAGACTGATTACACTGAGACTGGCAAAAATGGTTCCGAGATAATATAGAACGATTTCTGTAATTTTGAACTTTTCATTCTTGGAACTGAAGTATGCTCCTGTAAAGCATCCGATGCTGGCTGCGATGACCAATAAATCTTTTAAAGTCTCGGACATGTATTTCCAGTTTTTATATACGAAAATACTTCCTGCTACCGCTACAAAGATACTTCCTAAAATGAATAATATAATAGTGCCTATGTCTGTTTTTCTGTTGTTCTGTTCCATAATCATCATCCTTTCTAAACTAAAGATGTTTTATTTGATGACCTTATCATAACACAGCCCTATTTTTTTCACAGATGTTAAATGTCACCACTTTTTTGCCCCTAATATGACAATTGTCACTTATCACGATTGCTTGCAATCGTGATCTAAAAAAGACTCCCTAATCAGGGAGCCTTACTTTTATACATATACTCTGTTAAATACTCTGTCCGTAATAAGCATTTGCGCCATGCTTTCTGAAATAATGCTTATCCTGAAGTTCCTGCGGAGCCGGCTGAATACGAGCTTCGATGGTTTCTGCTCTGTATGCCATCTTGGCTACCTCTTCCAATACGACTGCATTATGCACTGCTTCATGTGCATCCTTACCCCAGGAGAATGGTCCGTGGTTTTTGCAAAGTACTGCAGGTACTGCCTCAACATCACGACCGTTTTTCTTGAAATCATCAATGATTAATAAACCGGTATTGGTTTCATATGCATCATCGATTTCTTCTTTGGTAAGACAACGTACACATGGAATCTCTCCATAGAAATAATCTGCATGAGTGGTTCCGTAGCACGGAATACTTCTGCCTGCCTGTGCCCAGCTGGTGGCATAAGAAGAATGTGTATGTACCACACCGCCAATCTTGTCATAGGCTTTGTAAAGCTCTAAGTGAGTTGGTGTGTCAGATGAAGGATTGTATTTTCCTTCTACCTTGTTTCCGCTTAAATCCATCAGTACCATATCATCCGGTGTCAGCTTGTCATAGTCCACACCACTTGGCTTGATGGCAAAAATACCTGTTTCTCTGTCAATCTCACTGACATTACCCCATGTGAAGGTAACAAGTCCATACTTTGGTAAAAGCATATTTGCTTCATATACACGTTTCTTTAATTCTTCTAACATCTATTTATACTCCTTACTAAAATAACTTTGTTGCTTCCATTTCCATTGCCAAGCCGTTTTTATAAAGCTGCATAAACTTTTCAAATCCTGCAACATTTTCAGGAATCGGTTCGAGGCAAGAACCCTTCTGATCCTTAAAGATGACTTCATTTAAGTATGCAGGAAGTGTCTGACCTTCTGCCTTGGTTGCCATATATGCTGCCAGAACCGCAATACCCCAGGCTCCGCCTTCACCTGCTGTTTCCATGACTGATACAGGAGCTCCGGTTGCATCAGCCGCAATCTGCTGTCCCACACCTTTGGTTTTAAAGTATCCGCCGTGACCGAGCATCTGATCTACCTTAACGCCTTCTTCTTTCAGCATTAAATCCATACCTGATTTTAATGCACCAAGAGCGGAATAAAGATGCATTCTCATAACATTTGCCAGTGTAAATTTAGATTCCTGAGATCTGGCAAATACGATTGCTCCCTTGTCAAAACCTGTTACAGGTTCACCTGAGAAATAGTTATATGAAAGCATTCCGCCGCAATCACTGTCTCCCTCTAATGCCTTGCCATAAAGCATGGTAAAGAGATCATTTTTATCCATTTCATGTCCGCTGGCTTTTGCAAATTCATCAAACAGATTTACCCATGCATTGATTTCAGATGTACAGTTGTTGCAGTGAACCATACCTACTAAAGCTCCATCCGGAGTTGTTACGAGGTCAATCTGCGGATAAACCTTGGACAATGGCTTTTCCAATACTACCATAGCAAATACAGAAGTACCTGCTGAAATATTTCCTGTTCTGACAGATACACTGTTGGTAGCTACCATACCGGTACCAGCATCACCTTCCGGAGGACATAAAGGAATACCTGCTTCCAATTTTCCGCTTTCATCTAAAAGAGCAGCTCCTTCTTTTGTCAAACATCCTGCATTTTCGCCGGCTGTTAATACCTTTGGAATGATATCCAAAAGTCCTGCATTTAATGGTGTATCCTTTGTTAATGCATCAAATTTTGCAACCATCTCTTTATCATAATCTCCGGTTGCCATATCAATAGGAAACATACCGGAAGCATCACCTACTCCAAGTACCTTCTCTCCTGTCAATTTCCAATGTACATATCCTGCCAGTGTAGTAAAGAATGCGATATCTTTTACATGGTCTTCTTTGTTCAGAATAGCCTGATATAAATGAGAAATACTCCATCTCTGCGGAATGTTGTAATTAAATTCCTGAGTCAGCTTGGATGCAGCCTCTTCTGTGATGGTATTTCTCCATGTACGGAATGGAACCAAAAGGTTATCATTCTGGTCAAAAGCCAGATATCCGTGCATCATAGCTGAAAAACCGATAGAAGCCAGCTTGGTAATTGTTGCATCATATTTCTCTTTAACTTCTTTACACATATCTGTATAACAGTTCTTAAGTCCTGTCCAAATATCATCTGTTGTATATGTCCACACACCGTCCTCATAACGGTTTTCCCATCCGTGTCCGCCGGATGCTAATACATTTCCTTTGTCATCAATCAATACTGCTTTGATTCTGGTTGAACCAAACTCAATACCTAAAATAGCTTTTCCTGATTCAATATAAGCCTTCATGTCACCCTCCTAAATACCTTTATTTTCATTTTTAAACTATTGAAAAACACAATCAAAATGTGCTCATGCACACAATAATATTTTATCGAATTAAAGATGTATGCGCAAGTAAAATTTGTGCTCGTTCCTATGGAATTAAAACTAGCAAAAGCAGGCGGAAGCAATTCCCGCCTGCAATATAAAATAGGGAAGAAATTATGAATTTTTCTTTCTGGCCATAACAATACTCTGTACTACCAGGAATAAGCAAAGCATTGCGGCGATTGTAATTCCGGTCCACCATGCCTGATCAAGACCTGCGGAACTAACAATGTTTTGAATCGTACTAAGTGATAAAACACCAAACAATGTACCGATGATATTTCCTACACCTCCGGTCAGCATGGTACCTCCAATGATGGAAGACGCAATCGCATTCATTTCCATTCCGCTCGCATGTGACGGAGCACCTGATCCTACATGAAGGAAATATACAAAACCACCGATTCCTGCGAGAAGTCCGCAGATCAGATGTGATAAAAATCTGGTTCTTTTTACGTTAATACCGAGCATAAGTGCTGACTGTGCATTACCTCCCACTGCATAAAAGCTTCTGCCAAGCTTACTCCAGCGAAGGATGATAAACATAAGTACTACTACTAACAGAGCTACAATTACACCTATTTCTACATAAGCCGGTACATATTTACCGAGCTTATTGATAGAACCCATACCCGGAACCGTAATTCTGGTATCCTTTAATGCTACGAATTTTTCATTTTCAACATTGAACGGATTGGTATGTACTATGGTTGTCATACCTCTGGCAAAAAACATTCCGGCTAGTGATACGATAAACGGCTGAATATCCAGATAGGCTACCAAAAATCCCTGTACGACACCAAATGCCAAACCGATTGCCAGTGCAATTAAAATTGCCACAAAAATGTTTCCGTTTGCATAGTCCAGATACACTGCACAGCACATACAAACCAGCGCTGCCACACCACCGACTGAAATATCAATACCGCCTGTAATCATTACCAGACTCATACCACAGGAAACCACAATAAGAGCTGCATTGGCATTTAGAATATTAAAGAAAGTTTGTGGTTTTAAAAATCCCTGACCTTCAAAAACAATAGCTCCTATATACATCAGGAAAAATACTACGATTGTGATTGTTAATAACAGATTGGTATCTGTCATATTTTTCATCTTCTTTGTCACTTGCTTATGCCTCCTTCGCAGTTTTTTTCATCTTTTTGGTAAGGGATGCGATTTTCTCTCTTACTAAAGGAGCACTGAATACTACCAGTGCGATAACAACTACTGCCTTGTAAGCAGAAAGAGCATCGGATTTTACATTACATTTGTATAAAGTAGTGGTCAGGAACTGAATTACATAAGCTCCTAAGATAGAGGCTGTCATATTGAACTTACCTCCGCTTAATGCGTTACCTCCCAGCGCTACTGCCAGGATTGCATCCATTTCAATATCCTTTGCAATAACAGAATAATTGATGGTTGAGAAACGGCTTACCTTGATTAAAGCTGCTACTGCTACGCAAAGACCTAAAATTACAAAGGTTAAAAATTTGATAAATGCAGGGTTCAAACCATTTAATCTGGAAGAACTTTCATTGATACCTACTGACTGTACATAAAGTCCCAGAGTTGTGAACTTAAGTACCAGTGCTGTCACTATCGTGCAGGCAATTGCAATAAAAAATGGAGTCGGAATCGGAATTCCCGGAATAAATCCTCCAAAATAAGTAAAGCTCTGATCATTTACAATCGGAAGTTCATTGTTGTTAATCCAAGCTGCAATAGAACGACCTGCTGTAAACAAAATAAGAGTCGCTACCATTGGCTGAATTTTAAAGTATGCTACCAGTGCACCATTAAAAGCTCCGAATAACATAGCTACAATACACGCTACTAAAAATGCTACGATAATCGGTGCCTGAAGTGTTTCAGGTCTTGACTCTCTGCCGCAAAGAACTCTTAATATAACGGATCCTGCAATAGCAATAGCTGCTCCGACTGAAATATCCTGTCCGCCGGATGCTGCTGTTACCAGTGTCATACCAATCGCTAAAATAGCCAACTCAGAGCCATTATCTAAAATAGTCATCAGATACCCTGAAAGAACAGGATTTCCCAGGCTGTTATAACCCATCGTAATCTTAAAGAAGGACGGATCTGCAATCAAATTAAAAAGAGCCAATAATATAAGTGCAGCGAGCGGAATAAAAATCTGCTTTGATAATAATTTCTTTATACTTGTACTCATTTCTTTGCTTCACCCCCTGCAATCGTACTCATAATCTTATTCTGTGTTAAATCTTCTCCGGTTAACTCTCCTACAACCTTTCTGTCTCTCATAACTACCAGTCTGGAGCAGGTTCTGAGCATTTCATCTGTTTCTGAGGAAATAAAAGTAACACCCATACCTTCAGAAGCCAGCTTTAACACCAGTTTTTGAATCTCAATCTTGGTTCCGACATCAATACCTCTGGTAGGTTCATCCAAAATCAAGTATTCCGGATGGGTTAACAACCAGCGGGCCAAAATAACCTTCTGCTGATTTCCTCCGGACAATGATTTAATCGGAGTATCTGCCGAAGCAGTCTTGATCTCTAAAAGCTTGATATATTCATCTGCAAACTTATAAGCTTCTGCCTTGCTAAATGGCTTGAAAAATCCTCTGAGGACCTGCGCAGCCAATATGATATTGTCACGAACCGATAAATCACCTACAATACCATCAATTTTTCTGTCTTCCGGAAGGTAGGCAATTCCCTGTTTCATAGAATCAATAGGCTTTTTGATTTTTACTACTTTTCCATTTTTCTTGACGGTTCCGCCAATTACCTTGTCAGCTCCGAAAATAGCTCTGACACATTCACTTCTTCCGGAACCGAGCAATCCGGTAAAGCCATTTACTTCACCTTTTTTGATATAGAAATCAAAAGGCTTGATTCCTGCGTTACTTTGCAAGTCATTCACTTCAAATATATGCTGATCGGCATCCTCGCCTTTATAGGTCACGGTTTCACTCTTGATATCTGACATATCATCAAGTTCTTTACCCAGCATTTTGGATACCAGTTTTACTCTCGGAAGGTCCTTGATCTCATATTCTCCGACAAGTTTTCCATCACGAAGAACAGTAATCTTATCACATACCTCATATACCTGATCCAAGAAATGAGTAACAAAGATAATACCTACTCCTCTTTTTCTCAAATCACGCATAAGTCCAAATAACTTTTCTACTTCCTGTTCGTCCAGGGATGATGTCGGTTCATCTAAAATCAGAACCTTACAATCCATATCAACCGCTCTGGCAATAGCAACCATCTGCTGAATCGCAATCGAACAGCTGGAAAGCTGTTGATTTGCCTTTGCCGGAATGTCGAGCTGTGTCAGAATCCTATCTGCATCTGCATTCATCTTTTTCCAATTTTGTCCAAGACCTTCACCGCGGCCTATGTACATATTTTCAGCGACAGAAAGATTCGGACATAAAGTAATTTCCTGATATACTGTACTGATACCGAGCCTCTGCGCATCCTGCGGCGAACGAATAACTGCAGCTTTGTCCAAGCCTTTTATATAAATCTCTCCGCCGTCTTTTTCATACACTCCGGTCAAAACCTTGATCAAAGTGGATTTACCAGCACCATTTTCTCCCATCAAAGCATGAATTTCACCTTCACATAAGGTAAAATCTACATCTTGAAGTGCTTTGACACCGGGAAAGGTTTTATGAATGCCTCTCATTTCCAAAATGGATTTTTCTTTCACTTTTTTCACTCCTTATTTGATACTTCTTGATTACAAAACAGAGCGCGTCATGCGTAGCATATGTTACGCCAAGACGCACTCTGAATTTTAATTATTTATCAATTGATTCTCCCCCAATTGATTATGTTGTTCTTTTGTTTTAGCTCAGATTAGATACCGTATTTGTCAACATCTTCCTGAGTAATAGTTGTAGCATCAAATCCCTTTTCATCCATGATGATAACTTTTTCTGAAAGTTCTTTTCCGCTTTCGATTGTCTTGATGATGTCATCAATATAAGAAGCCTGGAAAGGATTACACTGTCCGTCATAGTTCCAGTTTCCGTTTAATAATTCTTCAAGAGCCCACTTGTTGCAGTCATAACCCATTACGATAACATCTTTACCAACACCGTGTGAGATGTTTGCTTTGTCAAGAGCTGCAACAGCACCCTTAGCCATATCATCGTTTTCAGCATAGATAACGTTGAACTTGTCACCTGCGTCAATAACTGACTGTACGATCTGCTGAGCTTTTTCTGCATTCCATTCTGCTGTCTGCTGTGTAACAAGGTTCCATGCACTGTCAGCTGCAACCTGAGTATCTAAAGCACCTGAACGGCCCTTCTGAGCTGCAGAACCCATAACACCCTGAATATGGATGATATTGTATTCTGAAAGTCCCTGACCCTTAAGCCACTCAACTGCTGTGTCACCTTCTTTTGCCATATCTGAAACGATAGACGCTTCATATAAATCTTCACTTGCATCAATTGTACGGTCGAACAAGATTACTCTGATTCCTGCATCCTGTGCATCCTTGAGAACGGAATCCCATCCTGCTGTATCTGCTGCAGATAATAATAAGTAGTCTACACCGTCCTGGATGAACTTCTGAGCTGCTGTAATCTGTTCATCATTCTTCAAGCTGTATGCAAAGGAAGCATCATATCCGTTGTCCTTTGTAAACATTTCTTTCATGCTCTTATCATTTGCTGTAGGATATCCTGATTCATTCGGATCATTATTGATGATACCAACCTTGATCATATCGCCTGATGCCGGTGCCGGTGCCTCTGCCTCTGTTACTGTCTCTGTTTTTGAGTCATCTGCCTGAGGTGCACTAGCTGCTCCGCTTGAAGCGTTACCGCATCCAACCATTCCTACTACCATACATGTAGCAAGCAACAATGATAATAATTTCTTCTTCATTTTTTTCCTCCTTTTTGTCATACATCGTATGACCAATACATTAGTTTTTTACTATAAAGATACTGATTTGTATCTCCTTGTGAGCCTAGAGTATCATTGCTGTTTTTGGGTTTCAACAAATCAAGTGCTGAATTATTGCGGTTTGTTAGTTGTTTACAATACAACTTTTGTCATGTAAAATAAATTTTAAATACAACTTCAGAAGAAGTATTTAATATTTATCGATAAAAATGTAATATTTTATGATTTTCACATGCAAATTCTTACTTATCCTATGATTTTAACCCCATTTCCTTCTATGCAAATTGTATAAGGGATTTATAAATGGCTGATTTTTTATCATAAAAGATTGTTTTTTTCACACTACATTTAGTTGTAAATATTAAAATCATAAATTTTTCTACATAGAAAATTTACAAACATAAACAAGATTTTTCAGAAATGAGGTTTTGATATGGCGATCAAATATAAAGAACTGGCAAAAGAATTAGAACTGCTCATTGAACAGTTTCAGAGAAAACATATTTCTAAACTCCCCAGTGAACATGAATTGTGTCTTCAATATAGCGTAAGCAGACAAACCGTTCGCCAGGCTTTTGAGATTTTACATGCAAACGGATTAATTGAAAAACGCCGCGGAAGCGGAACCTATATTACCGGTTTATCAGTAAACAAGTCAAAGAATCGAATCGCTGTTATGGTTCAGGATCACACTGCATATAACACGCCTATTTTATTAAATCATCTGCAACATACCCTTTCCGACTATGGATTTGATTCTATCGTATATGATACCAATTACAGTTTTGAAACCGAACGTAAGCTTTTGCTAACTTTATTAAGCACTCCGCCCAAAGGGTTATTGATTGAAGGTACCAAGACTGCCATCGACAATCCGAATGATGCTTTACTAAAGGAACTGGCAAATAAAGGCTGTCAAATTCAGTTTCTGACGCTCCCTCCTTCTGCTATCTGGACGGACTCCTGTCTGACACAGTATTCACTAGCCGCAGTCCACAAACTATGCCGACATATATTTCATCCTTTGGCCAAAGTAGCAACTCTTTTATACCAGGACTCTATGGAGGGAAAACAAATCTACCATACCTGTATGGAATATTCCTTTCAAAATAACTATGCCCTGTCTGATTCTATGCAGCACTGGTATCATACCGATGATATAAAAAACTTACGCAAGAACCAGGACGACCAGTTTATTCGAGAAGTTTTAGATTTATGTGTAGATGAATGCGATGTTTTGCTTTGTCAAACGGATGAAATCGCATACTACGCATATAAAGCTTGTCTGCAAAAAGAATATTTTCTGCATAATACATTTAAAATTGCAACCTTTGGCAATCTGTATTCCGCAGAAATGAATTATTCCTCAATCCTATCCGTTACCTCCTCCAATGAGGCATTTGCCCAAAATAGTGCGCTGTTTTTATCACAAAAAATTAGAGGTGAAAAGCCCTCCGTCAGGGAATTGACTTATCACCTCAATCACTCAATTTAATTATTTTTCACTTCGGTACTCTCTCGGAGACACACCTTGCATCTTTTTAAATACAAAACTAAAATAATGCGGATCCTTGTATCCGATTTCGGAAGCAATCTCTGCAGACGACATTCCCGTGCTTCTAAGTAGCTTCTTTGCATGTTCAATCCTTTTATTTGTGATGTATTCAACAAATGTCATTTTCATATTTTGACTAAATACTGC
>JAZUKG010000234.1:0-31009 GCA_045643145.1 Lachnospiraceae bacterium
GTGTATGATTCATTTTAGAAACCTCCAGTTTTTATAAAGTGTGTTTTTATTCATCCGGCCAAGATGAACACCTTTATCTTACTTCGAGGTTTCTTTTTATTCAATTGACGTTATTTCTGAATTACAGGAATGCTCCATTTATCCCGATCTCTGATCGGGATATAATGAATCTCAATCTCTGATTGAGATTCATGGTTTCTCAGCCAATTTTATTTCTTCACTATTCCTGATCTCGATTTTAATCGAGATTTACGGTTTCTCAGCCACTTATCCCAATCTCCGATTGAGATTTACGATTTCTCAGCCAACTTTAATACTTCATAAATCCTGATCAGAGATCGGGATATGAGCTACAACTGTGTCCTGCCATCCAATGCTCTTTGCAGGGTAACCTCATCGATATATTCCAAATCTCCTCCAACCGGTACACCGCTGGCGATACGCGTCACCAGAATACCACTTGGTTTGACGAGTTTACTGATATACATCGCTGTGGTTTCTCCCTCAAGGGTAGAATTGGTAGCGATGATAACTTCTTTTACCTCATCTCCCTGGAGCCTTGTAATAAGTTCTTTTAATTTAATATCATTCGGCCCGATTCCCAATAGCGGCGAAATTGCACCGTGAAGCACATGATACACACCGTCATATTTACCGGTTTTTTCATATGCAGCCAGGTCTCTGGCATTTTCCACTACCATAATGGTGGAATGATCTCTTTTTTCATTACTGCAAATCGGACAAATTTCCTGATCGGTCAGGGTATAGCAATGCTTGCAATAACAAACTCTGCTTCTGGCTTCCATAATAGCGCCTGCCAGATGCTCCACCTGATCCATCGGCATATTCACAATATGAAAAGCGAGTCTTTGCGCGGATTTGTTTCCGATACCCGGAAGCGCCGAAAACTGCTCTATTAATTTATTAATATACCCACTGTAAAGGTTCATTAGAATGGGAATCCTCCGCCAAGTCCTAATCCGCCTGTCATACCTGAAATCATGCTTGTGCTTGCTTCTTCTGCTTTACCTAAAGCTTCATTGCAGGCTGCCATGATTAAATCCTCTAACATTTCAACATCATCCGGATCTACTGCATCTTTATCAAGTTTAACCTTAGTAACGACCTTCTTTCCGGTAACAGTTACTTCCACTGCTCCGCCTCCGGCTGTTGCACTAAATTCCTTTTCTTCTAATTCTTTCTGGCTTTCTTCCATTTGACGCTGCATTCTCTGAGCCTGCTTCATCAAATTGTTCATGTTTCCCGGCATCATACCACCACCCGGAAATCCACCTCTTTTTGCCATGATAAATTCCTCTCTTTCTCTATTCTTCTTCTATATCCATATGGATTACCTGTGTCAAATCCACATATTGATAACTAAAGTCCTGCATCTGAGCAATGGCTCTGATTTCAACCTCTACCTGCTTTCCGATGATATTGCTGATATGGTCTTCCAAATACTTTTTATTGTCTGTATGCTCTGTGAAATAATCGATATTCACTGCATCTTTTGTCACAATCAGTAGTTTACCCTGATTTCCCAGACTCAGTTTAGACCCTTGCAAATATCCCTTCATAGGCTGCGGCAGAGTTTCGATGACTTCTCCCCAGCGCTTTACCGCTTCCTTGACATCCTCAGGAACTGCCTTGGGAAGCTCCGGCTTTGGCTTGTTTGGAATAGGAGCCGCAGGAGTCTGACTCTGACCCTGCACTGCATTCACCGTAAATTCGCCGTTTTCTAATTTTTCTTCTAACTGACGAATGCGTTCTAAAAGCGCATCATTCTTTGTTTCCATGGACGGACGACACACCTTGATGATGGCCATTTCCACCATAATACGTTTTGCCGTAGCATATCTGAGCTGTCCGGAAAGCTCTGAAAAAATACGAATATATCGCATAATTGTCTGATCGTTTACCAGCTCTGCCTCTTTTTTCATCTGCTCCAGGGTATCGGTAGATGCGTCAATGACATCCTCAATTCCGTCAGAGGATTTTAAAAGCAGGATATTTCTCAAATACCAGGTAAAGTCTGTCACAAACTGATTCAGTTCTCTACCCTGCATAACCACTTCTTCTAAAAGTGTAATAGCCGAAAGTACATTTTTTTCTGACAGAGCGACGAGCAGTCTGCCAAAAACAGCATGGTCTACCGCACCTAACACATCTAAAACCATGTCATAGGTGAGCTTCTTTCCAAAATGAAAGGCAATACACTGATCCAAAAGACTGAGCGCATCACGCATAGAGCCGTCGCCCATCTTTGCCACATAGTTAAGTGCCTTGTCTTCTACTTCGACATTCTCCTGTACCATCAAATCCTTTAGTCTGGCGGCAATGGTATCAATAGAAATCCGCTTGAAATCATACCTCTGACATCTGGATAAAATGGTAATCGGAATCTTGTGTGCCTCCGTGGTTGCCAAAATGAACAACACATAAGAAGGCGGTTCTTCCAAAGTTTTTAAAAGGGCATTGAATGCTCCGTTTGATAGCATATGCACTTCGTCGATAATATAAACCTTGTAACGACCCTGAGCCGGTGAAAATGAAACCTCTTCTACGATTTCACGAATATTATCCACACCATTGTTGGAAGCAGCATCGATTTCGATGACGTTCATACTGGTTCCCGCCAAAATAGAGCGGCACATCGCACACTCTCCGCACGGATTACCGTCTGTCGGATTTTCACAGTTAACGGTTCTGGCTAAAATCTTGGCAATGGTAGTTTTACCGGTTCCTCTGGTACCGCAAAATAAATAGGCATGCCCTACTCGGTCTGACTTTATTTGATTTTGTAATGTTGTAACAATATGATCCTGTCCCTTTACATCCTCAAAAGTAGAAGGACGGAACTTTCTGTATAATGCCTGATAGGACATAAAAAGCCTCAATTCTGTCTGTTAATAAAAATAATTAATCACCAAAGCAGATGCCGAGCATCTTTGCTTCCTGAACGATCGATGCATCCGGAGATACCATCTTGAGTTTTCCGGCAACATCTTCTAACGGAACCTTGATGATTTCACGGTTCTTGATACCAACCATGAATCCGTATTCGCCGTTTAAAATCAGCTTTCCGGCTTCAGAACCCAAACGTGATGCAAATACTCTGTCATAAGGACATGGACTACCACCTCTTTGAGTATGTCCCGGAACAGTTACACGCACATCATATCCGCCCTTTTCTGCAATCTTTGCAGCTACTTCATAAGAAACTGACGGATAGGTTCTCTTTTCCATTTTCTTCTTTAAATCCTTTTTAGAAAGAGCTGCATCTTCTTTTGAAATCGCTCCTTCTGCAACAGCTAAAATAGTGAACTTGCTGCCGTTTTTATTTCTTTCATCAATCTTTTTAATGACACTGTCAATATCATATGGGATTTCAGGGATTAAGATGATGTCTGCCCCGCCTGCCATACCGGCATTGAGAGTAAGCCATCCAACCTTGTGACCCATAACCTCTACGATAAATACTCTTCCGTGAGAAGCAGCTGTTGTATGAATACAGTCAATGGCATCTGTTGCGATATTAACCGCACTCTGGAAACCAAAGGTCATATCTGTTCCCCAAAGATCATTATCAATTGTCTTTGGAAGAGTTACAACATTCAGTCCTTCTTCTCTCAAAAGATTTGCTGTTTTATGAGTTCCGTTACCACCTAAAATAACGAGACAGTCAAGTTTGAGCTTGTAATAATTCTGCTTCATAGCCTCAACCTTATCCAGTCCGTTTTCATCCGGAGTTCTCATAAGTTTAAAAGGAGTTCGGCTGGATCCTAAAATAGTTCCGCCTTTTGTTAAGATACCGGAGAAATCCTTTCCGGTTAACATACGAAAGTTTCCGTAAATAAGACCCTTGTAGCCCTCTAAAAATCCATAAATTTCAACATCCTGATCCGCATTTACAAGACTTTTTACTACGCCTCTCATTGCTGCATTTAAAGCCTGGCAGTCTCCGCCACTTGTTAACATACCGATTCTCTTCATATAAAAAAACTCCTTTCTTTAGGTTGATTCTTTTCTATTGCATTGTACTATATTTTACCCGTTAGGGCAAACGAAACAATAAAAAAATGACACCTAAAAAAAGGAATTTATTTGTCTATTCCGGTCTGATAATTACCTGACCATCTTCTACGCTCACGCGAACCTTATTGGAATGAATTCCTGCTGCCTCGAGCATACTCGGAGTCAGCTGAACTCGATGCGCTTTATCCATAACTGAGAACTCATCATGAGCCTCTTTTGCAAAGTCAAACTGAGAGGTTTCATCAATCTGTTTTCGGTAGCTTTGCTTCATAATTTTTTCGGTACTGATCTTTCCGTCTGCGATCATAACCACACGGTCGGTTTTTTCCGCGAGCTTATTATCATGTGTAACGATAATAATCGTGATACCCAGCTTTCTGTTCAGGGTTCTGAAAAGATCCTGAATGACATTGGAGGTTTTGGTATCCACCGCACCGGTCGGTTCATCGGCCAACAGAATTTCCGGATCATTTGCCAGCGCAACTGCAATCGCAATACGCTGCTGCTCACCACCGGACATCATACTCGGATACGAGTTTGCCTTGTGACTCATACCCACCATTTCCAAAAGCTCATTTGCTTTTTGACGTTTTTCCTTTTTACTTTTTTTGGTAAAGTTCATGGCGGCTTCAATATTTTCCACAGAAGTCAAATACGGAAACAGGTTTCTGGAGCTTTTCTGCCATACAAAGCCCACGGTTTCCTTTCTGTATTTTACCATTTCTGCTTCTGTAAAATCTGCCAGGTTTCTGCCACCAATGATAATCTTTCCTGCAGAAGGCTTTTCCAGTCCTCCTACGATATTCATCAGGGTACTTTTACCACTACCACTCTTTCCGATGACAGAGATAAACTCTCCCTTTTGTATTTCCATATCCAGGCCCTGAAGAGCCATAACTTCTATTTCTGAGGTCTTGAAGATTTTAACCAGGCTGTCACATACAATAAACGCTCCGCTCTCCTGCAGGTTTTCAACTGTCTCGGCGTCTGAAACATCCTGAACATCCTGAACGTCCTGAACATCCTGCATGTCTTGAACATCCTGTACATCCTGAACATCCCGGGCATCTGCTTCTTCATTTAACAGTTCATTATCGATTGTCGGTTCTGTTAACAAGCTCTCCGTCCTCCATTTCATAAACTACATCTCCCAGCTCCATAAGATTTGGGTCATGCGTGGTCATAACAATGGTAATACCTTCTTTTTCAATCAGCTCTCGAAACAGCTTCATTACCTTGATACCGGTTTCCGTATCCAGCGCTCCTGTCGGCTCATCGGCAAACAACACCTTGGGCTTGTGAGCTACTGCTCTGGCAATGGCGATACGCTGCTGCTCACCACCGGACATCTGATTTGGCATATGAAGCATACGTTCCTGCATTCCGACCAGGCCGAGTACCTCCTCGATACGTTCGGTATGACTTTCCTGATAATCTGCCAGACGCAGTGAAAAATCCACATTTTCAAAAGCATTCATAATCGGAATCAGAGCAACTGACTGAAATACAAAGCCGATATGCTCTCTTCTCAATGCCTCCTTGTCCTTTTCACTCATCATGGAATACGGTCTGTCCTCAAAAAAGATCTCTCCTTCTGTCGGACTGTCCAAAGTACTGAGCGAGTTAAGGAGCGTGGTTTTTCCGGAACCGGAACGTCCCTTTAGAATAGTCAGACACCCTTTTGGTATCTCCATATTTACCCCCTTCAGGGCATAAAAGATACCGTCAGCTACAGGGAAGCCTCTTTTTACATCTGAAACTCTGATAATTGAATCCATCTTAATCCTCCCCTAATTTAAGTGCCTGTGTAATATTCATCTTCTTGATGATACTTCTGAGTACATATAAACAAATAATAATCATAACAGCGATAGCCGCAAACAGCTTCACTGCATCACCTAACTGGTAATAGATATAAATATCCAGATTTGACTTTTGCGGAATATAAACAACTCCAAACAGTTTTGCAAACAGGAAGGTAGTCGCCATTCCGACGATTCCACCGGAAATAATGGATAACAGTGTACTGAAGATATGCTCTAAAATCAGCATACTGTAAACATTTCCGACCGAAAGACCCATCGCACGGTATACACCGAATAAAAGCTCTCGCTGACGAATGGAGGCAGTCCAGTAAATCAGGAAACCGACACCGCAAAGAATCAAAGCAATCACAAAGCTCAAGGTATATAAACCATTTGTGATCTGAACCTTTGGAGATTCCTTCATTTCAGTCATCTGCTGTTCCACGCTCCTAAAATCCTTTAAGTTCAGGTTCATTTCCATGATTTTTTCATTTACGCTTTCACCGGATACACCCTCAGCCAGTCTGCCCCAGACTTCATATGGGTAAATCTCCATATTTTGAACCATACTTGCATAGTTTACCACACATAAGTATCTTTCTTTTTGTTCTCCGTCCTTCATGTAATACTTGTCATATCCCGGAAAAGCATCCACGATATCTACGATATAGCAGGACATGGTTTTATCCGAAAATACTCCCGGAGATTCCAGGCCTTTGATGTTAACAAAATCACCGGTCTTTACCTCCAGCGCCTTGGCCAGATTGGAGGAAATGATAACACCGTTTGCTCTCTGTCCCAGATCATTTAAGGAATGGAACCAGTGCTTTTTCACATTCAGTTCGTCCTTGAAATTAGCCACCTGACCAAATTCCTTGGTTTGGATACCCATAACCATACAGTCACCGGCAACCATTTTTCCGTGGTTTACCTGAGTGGAATCATATTTCAGTACTCTGGTCAGCTTTTGAACGATGTTTTCTTTTTCTAAAACATCAAACTTGTTAAAGTTTGGTTCTACATATCTCTTTTTGGCAGCGCCTGACTCATCTCGGTAGCTGCGAATCTGCCACTGCTCGGCAAAAGCAAAATCCGCACCGGTTGAATAGGTAATTCTGTCCTCATAGTTTTTATTGATGGTTCTGGCTGCATTGGCATTGAAAAGACCCATGGAAACAGTCAGAATCATGAAAACAGTAATAAAACACTGCTTATTAAAGGTTCTGGTAATCTGTAAAAATGCAACATAGCTGACCGGATTCCATTTCTTTTTAAAGAGCTTGTAAATGCCGACTACCAGATAATGCATCAGACGAAATGCTACCAGTCCGAATGCGATGATAAATAAACAGGTATTCAGGAAAATAACCGGATCGAGCTGATTACCCGAAAGGGCATTCGCACGAATCGAATCAATATTTTTATTAAAGTTAAATAAGAGATACACAGAGACCGCAGAAAGAAGAATATCTACATAGAACTTTTCCCACAGCATTCTCTTTCCGAATTTGTAATTTGCTTTAAACTCTACAATCGAAATTTTGGAATTAATCAAAACCGGAATAAAACAAAATACCAGTCCGACTAAAGCTGCAATAGCAGAATATACAAACATAATCGGAAGGAAAGTATAAATATCCACTCCGCTGCCTGTAAAGGTTAAAAAGTCTGTAGTAGAAGCCGCCATTTTACATAAAAGATATCCCAGTAATACACCCGCCAGCATACCGAAAAAGGCAATAATAACGGACTTGAGCATATACATAAGGATTACCTGAAAACGGCTAAAGCCTCGGCTCTTTAACATAGCAATTTCATTTTGCTCGGAAACAGCAATCTGAGAAGCTACCATGTAAATAAACGCCAGTACCATACCGATAATCGGAAGCTCCAATACCCACAGCATCATATTGATGGATACTCTCTGCTTTACAAAATCCTTTAAATAATCCTGGAAAGAGCAGAACATCATTTCATCCTTTTTGGCAAAGGCCTTTAAAGCGCTGCGAATGCTATCCACATTGTCGGTTTTAAAATCATTGTAATCCAGCATGGAAACGCTCATATAATCGAGCATTCCTACCGAATAATTTTCCAAAAGATTCTCAAAATCTGCCTCAGAGACAAATAACTCTTTTTCTCCCTTGTTTGGCTGATAATACCAGAAAATATCATGAGAATCAGACTCTTTAAAAATACCCGCAACACGAAGAATTGCTGTGTTATCTTTGCTGTCTACAATCTTTCCCATGGTCAAGAGCTCACCGATTACATAGCCGTCCCTGTCCATAACAGATTCTGAAATCAGACACGGAATCGGTTCCCCTGCAGGAGTTACCTCTTTGCCGAGGCCCTCACCCTTTAAAATCTGAATGTGGTCTTCCATGTTTGGCATATAACTAATCTTGTTGGCCTGACCTTTGGTACCATAGCTCGGACCGGCTACTCGGTCAGTAAACTGATAAAGTCTTTGCTCCTCAATAAAGGAAATATCTGATAAATATGTCTTCCAGATATTTTGATATTTATCAATGGTATCGCTGATTTTACCAACTGTCATACCCTCTAAATCCTTGATGCTGTCCTGTCGTCCGATGACAGTCGGATGGGTATGCTCTGTTCTGATATGCGTAATGAACATCTGATTTAAAAGCTTGTTCAGCGAACCGTTTTTAAACATTGGCTGACAGGCAAATACTCCGGAAAGCAGAGCAATACCCAAGAAAAGACACAAGGACAGCCATAATTGATTTTTAATTTTTTGTTTGATAAAGCTGATCATGTTTTCCGTACCACTCACTTTCCATTACAATTACATCATCTTTAGACAGACCTTTGGTCGCACAGGTGATTTCCCATGGTCCCTTTTCATTTGCTAAAGTAACATATTGTTTCACTAAATTATCACCGACGAGACGCCATACATATTTGTAGGTTTTTCCTTCATACATCTCATCCTTTACCGCTCCGATCGGGAAGGTAATCATACCGTCCATCACATTGACTTCATACTCTGCGGTACAAGGATCCTGCACCGAGAAGAATGCCGGATCATCCATTTTTACACAGTATATATAGCCGCCTTTGCTGCTTGACATACTGGTTGTAAAATAAATATTGGATTCTGACGGTGTCACATATACCTTTTCGTTTCCGCAGTTTCCGACAATCGTACCGGTATAGGTTTCTTCCCTTTTATCGTTTTTAAAGGTGATTCTCTGATTCAGATTCAGCTTTTCACCGGCATGAACCAGTAAAACACTCGGATCTTTTCTGACCACTTCACAAATGTTGTCACCATATTTAATCGTGCGTTTTTCCTCTACCTTAATATTGGTGACTAATCCGTCGTCTCCGGCTCTGACATACATCAGTCCGTTTCCGTTGTTGTTATCCTTGATTTCCTTGTACTGCTTTTGAATATTTCCTTTTCTGAATTCGTAATTCAGAGTTTCCTTTTGAACCGTAGCATCAATCTGTAAAATAGCCTGATCCATCTGTTCAATACCACACTGAAGTGCCAGCTCTTCCTCCGCTACGCCTTCACCCATAGAAGGATCATTTCCGGAAACTGTCATTGGAGGCAGCTCTGCATCACCCGTTACATGCATGGTGAGAAATCCGCTCGTTACGGTTCGGTTTAACTTATCCTCCATCTTGTTCTTTTCGAGGATCAAGTCCTTTTTCTGCTTATCCATTTTTTCCAGGAACATATCATAATTTTGTTTCAAATCGATCAGGGAATTATCCAGCTGCTTTAGCTGTGCTCTTCCGTTATCGGTCTTAATCGTACAGATAATATCATTTTTGCTGACACTTTGTTTATCACTGACCAAAACTTCCTCTACTACACCCTCATACTCACTGTGAACAGAATCCAGTACCGGATTTAGCGCATTGTAAATCTTGGTCGTCATCTTTGGATTATAAAGCTCAGGCTTTAACGAATAAGCGAAATACTTGTTTGGAAGCAAAGAATCCGAACTGTAAAATACCAGTTCTCCCTCTTCCAGACCGGATTTTACTTCTACCATATGCTCATCTGTTTTACCCGCTTCTATGTATCGGATACTTTGACCTTCGCCGTCCTTTACATAGACAAATTGGCCGTTTTCATCATGAAACATGGAATCTTTTCCGACCGCAATCGTGTTTCTGATGACCCCTTTTCCTAAATAAATCATGACCTGCTTTCCGACCGGCGGCATGTACTGTTCAGCCAGTCGATATCTTCTGTACGGGTACATATTTCTATTGTCCGCAACTACCATTTCTTCCTTGGTATACGGATACGGATCCAGTTCGAAACGCTCGTCATCGATCATCGTGTAAGCACTGTCAAACTGCTTGGTATTTACCGGATCATTTGGCGCTTCCGTAATATCCTTTACTTCGATATATCTTTGCGAATCATTTGCTGTTACTACGACATTTTCTGAGTTATTGGTGAAATTTGTCTGGGATAAATCCTTGATAAAGGTAACATATCCGTCCTTTTTGGCAATCAGCTGACTTTCATCTAAAAGCTTTTGCTGCTTGGCTGTATCCTTGTCAAACTGTTTGATTTTAAACTCATGGAACATCACATCATATCTGTGATCCTCCTCGAGCAAAGACAGATCCTTTTTCTGCTTGGCTACCTCATCCCAGTCTTCTAATATTTCTCCCTGTCTGATACCGATTTCCAGGCTCTTTTTTGAAGCCGCATAAATCTTTTCATCCTGTTCGAAAAGCTGATTTTCCAGCTTTTTCTCACCGGCGATTTCACTGATGCGATCCTTTGCCGGTTTCGTATCAATCGTTGCCAGCACATCTCCTGCTTTTACCTGTTCTCCCACATGAACATATATTTTTTGTATTGTGGCATTGCTGTGATAAAAATAACAGGTTTCCTCCGGTACCACAAAACCGGTATACTGCTCGACATCACCTACATCCATTCTTTCTACCGGTCTGTAAGCCTGGCTTTCTACCACCGGATCCAGGAGCTCCGGCGCTTCAAATCGGGTTCTCTTTCCACATCCCGCGATAGGAGCAGTCAGGCATACAATCAGCGCCAGACTAATCAGCTTAACCGATGTATTTTTATGATGTATTTTCTGGTTCATTCTCATTGTAATACTACCTTTTCTCCTTCATTGATTCCGCTGACAATCACGACGCGGTCATCGATATAATCTCCAATCACGAGCTCTCTGATATCACGGAAGCCGTTTTCATCCAAAACATAGGCATATACCTTATCATCTATCTGGAAAATGCATCGTTTTGGTATGATAATGGCTCCTTTGATGGTATCCTTATGGATACGAAGCTCCAAATTATCTTTGGTACAGAACTCCTTGTCTGTGGACTGTACCTTGAACTTCACCTTGTACTTTCCGTTTTCCTGCTCCTCCATAGAAATCAGTTTCATAGGATAGCTGCTAACCGAAAAGAAGCCTTCATAGTCATTTCCTACCACTAAATCATAGGTATTATCGATATCTGCAACATAGGTTTCATCTCCGTATATCATAGAGACCAGACTGATACCGCTACTGGCGGTTTTACCCTCCATACCTTCTGCAATCGAAAATACGAGACCGTCATCCTCGGCAATGATATTATAGGAATTCAATTTTTCTCGAAGCTGAGCCACAAAGACCTTGTCCGTTTCGATCTCTCTTCTGATCTGATCGATGGTAACTTCCTTGTCCTTGTCATGATCGAGCTTGTCCAGATTGCTGTAGTGTTCCAACAGAAGTGTATTTTGCTCAACCTGCTTTTGATAATACTCCATTTGCTCCTCTATATCCTCAGACTTAAAGGTAAGCAGAACGGTTCCTTTTTTCACCTTTTCTCCGGCAGAAGCATTCACTTCCTTTACTTCCATATCATCATACAAAGCATAATAGGATTTTCTCTCATACTGCTGCACATCCAGACGAATATTGATATCCGGAGTGACATCTTCCTTTTTTGCTTCTGTCCATTCATAGGTTGCCTTTTCATACTCAGGGATGGTTACCTGAGGCAGGATTTCTGCTTCATCCTTTTTACAGCCTAATAACAAAAAAATCGGAATCAGTCCCAGACAAATTTTTGCTGCTACTCTGTTTTTCATAATAACTCCATTCTTTTCATTTCTCACTGCCCTATATTATACCAAAGATTTTCACAAACTGACTATAAATCTTGTGCAAGGTTGGTAGTATAGATGACACCGCCATCCAGTGCATTGATACTAAATAAATGCATTCCGAGAGAATACATGTATCCGCTTGATTTCGCATCCCTCTCGATTTTTGCCGACCACGTCGGTACATAAACCATTCCGGATTCCTTTCGAACCGGCATATATCGCACGGAAATTCCCAAATCATCGAACTCCTTGTCTTCAAAATACGTAAATCTTTCTATTTCTTTGGCTATTTCTTCTTCTAACTGCTCTGTGGAAATCAAAGTATCTGAAAGAGGCTCTCCCATTTCATATAAATCATTAAACTCAGCAGAGACCACACCCTGATGATCTACCATAATTTGGGCATAATCCAGCGAGGTTTCCCCTGTCGTCGTGTTTTCTGCCGTATTCACCTGACATACACTTCTCACTCCATCAAGACCCGCAAACGCATTTTCAATCTTTGGCAGGAAAAAGAATGTATATCCGTCTAACACATTTTTCTCATCGATTCTGACTACATTGATCGCTTCTCTGGATACATCGTATTTTTCAGCGATTCCCAGCTTTAATAACAGATCCCAGGCAGTATTTAGCGCCTGTTCTCTGTCACACATATTCTCATCGTATCCCGGAATGCCATCTCCTGTTGAAGCCATCATACTAAAAAATGGATAATGCGGCTCCACAGAATATAGTTCAAACTTCCTTTTTCCTGGCCTTTCTTTATAACGAAGTTCATACGCGGCACCATCTATCAGCCCTGTCGCTCTGGCTGTTTTAATCGGCTCTAGCTGACTCACCATATTATAGTTTTCATCCATGCTCATTTCTTTTCTTTCCGAAGAAACCAAAGGTTCATTCGGATCAAAAGAAACTCCGACTTCCTGATCTGCTTCATAATGCAGCGCCTGGTAAAAAGTCTCTGTAATTTCCTGCGACTGATCCGGCAAATCCTTTTCCTTTAGGATGTCTTTGATTTCTTTCAGTTCTTTTTCAGAGCACACCTCATAAGGCTTTTTAAACTCCACGCTGTCCCGGTCAAAAAGACGATTACATCTTTCCTTTAAAGTTTCCGTATTTACTTCTTTTTCTGTGATCGGATATACTGCTGCATCTGCTATACCGTCTGAAACAACAGGGACATCGATACTTTGTCCGCTGGCGGGATTGATGACTTTTATGCTTTCCGGAAAAGCCTTTGGCGATGCCTCCTCTTCTTTGTCTATGGTTTCATCCTGCTCGATAACCACTTCCATATCATCGGCGATTTTGTCCTCCACGGTCTGACCGCACCCTGTTAATAACAATCCGGCTAATACTACCGGAGCCCATTTTTTTATCTTCATTTGCTTACCCTTTCGTACTTTCGTTATTTTTATTCCGTCGTTTCCGCCGAAGTCACATCTGCGCCTGATTCCATAATCACAAAGCTGTGACCATCCATTCCAAAATCCGCCAGTCCGGATTCAATGATTGATCCGTCCAGTGCATTCACCCCAAAAAGCATCGAATCAAACATAAACACATTTGACACATAACTGATAGAGGAAGGCTGTTTTACAATCCATGCCGGTACATAGTTCTGACCTGATGGATAACGAACCGGGAGATATCCAAATTCAATTCTGGTAACTGCCAGGTCCTGATCTGTCAAAGACTGAAAAAGATCCAAGTTTTTTCTGATAGCATCCAGGGTTTTATCCCCGGGGAATAAAGAAATGTCTGTAGAAACAGGCTCCATTTCTTCATACTGAAGAGTGAAAACCGCAGATACTACGCCCTGATGATCGATACTGATTTCCAAATACTGTGCAGGCATTTCTGTCACAGTCTCTTCATCATAATATTCATAGGTTCTGTTGCCGCTGACACCGATGAGAACATCATTTACAGCCGGCAGATAATAAAAGGTGTACCCGTCCAATATACTTTTACTATCCTTTCTTACACTTCTGACAGCATAAGTATCCAGCTTGTAATCTTCAAATCCCAATTTTTGAATGAAATCCTCTGCCACTTTCAAGGCGTCCTCTTTTGCACACAGGTTTTCTTCAAATCCCGGTACTGTTTCATTTTCAGAGGAATACACTTCACTCAGCGAATAATGCGGTTCCATGGAAAATAATTTAAAACGGTTTCTGCCTTCCTTTTCCTTGAAACGTATTTCAAAAGGCTCTCCGTCCACCAGACCTGTAAATCTGCCGGTGCGGATATTTTGAGGTTCCGTCGTAAAATCTCCGTCATAACCAATCGTGCTTTCTGCTCTGACAGAAGAAGCCAGAACATTATCTGTAGAAAAAGAGGCTCCTTCCTCCTGATTTTCCATATACTGAAGATCAAATGAAAATACACTGTCTAAAATAACAGCGGATGAATCCTCTGCTTCTTTTTCTTTGGCTGTCAGCGCATCCTTTATTTCATTGATTTCTTTTTCACTGCAGATTTCATAAGGCTTTTGTACCTGCATGGTGTTTGGATCAAAAACCCGGTTTACCATATCTAAAACCGCATTTTTATCCACGGTCTTTGCCGTGATTGAATATGCATTGGCATCCACATATCCGTTTTTATTTACGGGGATACTGAATTTCTTGCCGGATGAAACGCTGACATATTCCATTTCCTCTGCCATGTCTTCGTTAACGCTGCTTTCGGCTCTGTCCGATCCTAGCTCTAGCATATCCCTTTCAATACTGTCTTCTATATTAGTAGAAGCGCATCCTGTCAGTACCAAACCGGATAATAACAGTGTGATTCCCAATTTAAAGTTCCTGATTTTCATACGATATTTCCTTTTCACAAATAAATAATCTGTTTGGCGCCAGTTTACGATTTGTACCCCTATCATAAAAACAGTTTGTATCAAAAATGTATCAATGCGATACATTTCTGATGCAAAATAAGGTATAATAATGTCTGAATAACGAAAGAAGCTGGGACGAAACGGGGATTCACATGATTAAAATTTTAGTAGTAGAGGATGAAAAGGCCATTCGTGACCTGATGAAACTGAATTTGATGAGCAGCGGCTACGATGTAACCTGTGCCGAGGACGGACTGATTGCAGCCGATTTATTAGAAGATCATACCTATGACTTGATTCTTTTGGATATCATGCTGCCGAAAATCGACGGATATGAACTGCTTGAATATATAAAGCCATTAAATATTCCGGTTATTTTTATCACAGCCAAGGCTTCTCTGGATGACAGAGTCAAGGGACTGATGCAGGGAGCTGAGGATTATATCGTAAAACCATTTGAAATCGTAGAGCTGTTAGCCAGAATCCAGGTGGTACTCAGACGCTACCAAAAAAGTGACTCATTGCTAACTTTTGAAGATATTACCGTAGATACCGCTTCGAGAATCGCCAAAAGAAACAATGAGGAGCTGGATTTAACACCCAAGGAATTTGACCTTTTGGCTCTGTTTATCCGAAACACAGGAATCACACTGTTTCGTGAGCGTATTTATGAAATCATCTGGGAACAGGAATATCTGGGAGATTCCCGTACCCTGGATTTACATATTCAAAGACTACGTAAAAAAACCGGACTCGTTGACCAGCTGAAAACCATTTATCGTGTAGGCTACCGCTTAGAGGGCTAATCATTTATGAAATTCAGATACAAGGTGCTCTGCGTCACGCTCCTTTTGCTTTCGATCGGTATTTCCATCGTCGGCTTTGTCATTATGAATCAAAATATGAATCTGACTTTAGACACACAGATTCGAAATGCCATCGATGAAAACAATATGCTGCAGGAAAGTATCGAATACCAGCTTTTGGATGTCGCGGAACCATCACATAATAAAGAAATTAAATCGAAAATAAATCAGATTATGCCTTCCATTTCTATGGGAATTTCGGCATCGGGATCTGAGATCTATGTTTTTTATTCTGACAGCAGGATTTACCAGACTGCACAGGAAATGTCAGAAACTGCTTATAGCCTGAATCGCCAGGCCGAAAACGGACATAAAAAATACATCATGACCCAGGAAGGAACCAATACCTACATCTATGTATGCTCCTGTTCCATGGTAGGTGATCAAAAGCTTTGTATCATTAACCGCTGGGATGCCACTCCGGTATATAAAATGATGGATAACCAGACCAATTTCTTTTATGTCTTACTGATCAGTGCACTGCTGATTGGCGGCGTTGCCATTTATGTGCTGATCGGATACCTGACCAAGCCATTAGAGGATTTGTCCAATACCTCCCGTGCTTTCGGAAATGGTGACTATACCTCGAGAGCTACCGTCTATTCCGATGACGAATTCGGAAATCTGGCATCTACTTACAACGAAATGGCCAAATCCGTTTCTGAGCACATCGATGCTCTGGAAAATACATTGGATTCTCAGGAGCGATTTGTTGCTGCATTTACGCATGAAATCAAAACCCCGATGACCAGCATCATCGGCTATGCGGACCTGATTCGGTCCAAGGATTTGTCCGAGGAGGATTTACTGCTGAGTGCCTCCTATATCTTTTCCGAAGGCGCCAGACTCGAAGCGATGTCTCAAAAGCTGTTTGATATTTTGTCCGCCAAACAAAACAAAATCGAGCTAAAAACCATATGGGTGGAAGCGATGATGGATACCATCGTACGAAGCGTCGAACCGGCACTGACAGAGAAAAAAATCAAGCTGGAGCTGGATTATGAACAGGCTTACCTGCGAGCAGATTTCCAGCTTTTGGTATCTGCATTTATCAACCTGATTGACAATGCCAGAAAAGCATCTACCACCGGCAAGAAGATTTATATACAGGGAAAAAGAAACCAAAACACCTATGATATCAGTATCCGGGATGAAGGAAGCGGTATTCCGGAAAGTCATCTTTCCAAAATTACCGAGGCCTTTTATATGGTAGATAAATCCCGCTCCCGAATGGAAGGAGGAGCCGGTCTCGGACTTTCCCTCGCCAATACCATATTTGAAAGCCACGATGCGAAAATGGAAATTCAGTCCAGAGTCGGAAGAGGTACTACCATCACCGTTCGTTTCCCGTGGTATGAAAATATCAATTCTTCTTTAGAAACCGAAGAAGATTAACCAACACCAAAAAAGGATAATCCCGTGATTAATTATTTACAGAAATACAAAGAAAAAATCATATGGCTTTGCTTTTTTGTCATTATCGGACTCACAATTATTCTGCCCAGAAGAGCTCTGGATTTTAATCTGACCAGACATCTGAACAAGCTCGAATCCGTTCCGGAGGAAATCTTTATCGCCAATAAAACCTCCATGGCAAAACGAACCTCGAGACTTTTGTCACCGATTGACAAAATGAAAATGGTTACCGGAGCCTGGGAATGCATTCAGGATGAAAGCACTCAGCCGGAGCCGTTTTTGACAGAAGCAGAAGCGGTCAGCCTGGCCAAGGAGCAAATCGAATATATGTATTCCTTGAAGCTGTATCCGTTTTCCCTGAAATCCGATTCCGATAACTGGTATCAGTGGAATACCGAATGCTTTTGCTACAAGGAAACCAGCTTTCACACCTATACCAGTTACCTATGGGTAATCAATTTTGAAAAATATGACAACTCTCTGTCTCATACCATTTTTATGACAGAAGACGGTGTGATTTTGTATGCTTCCTCTACAGACAAGACCGTCCCGATTAAAAGCTTCAGTCAGACCATATCCAATGATGTCATGTCCCGGCTGTTAAAGCAAAAATGCCGAATGACCAAACTGGAGGAAACCAAAGAATACAACAATCTGGCCTATATCATGCAATATATTTATCCGGTCAATACCATGGCCTTTTGGACGGATACCAACAGCTACAAAGTCAGTTTGGATACAGAAAATAACACCAAAGAAGAGTTCCTATTCTTTCAAATGTACGGAACCAAACGCTACAGCATCGGTATTTTGCCGATTTCTGCTACTGAAAAAATAAATTAATTAGACCGCAGTCAATGAAAAACAGCCTTAGGGGCATTCCCTAAGGCTGTCTGTTATTTTGAGACAAAACTAAATTTTAAATTCCGTCAATTTCGATTTTGCACTGCTTTCCTTCTGCCAATAAATCATGCAGAGTATTGGCATCTTCATTTTGAATCGCATCTCGATACGCACTCACATTTTCAATAAAAATATTCAGCTCATTTACCAGCGCATCCTTGTTTTCAATAAAAAGCTCCGTCCACATATTCTCATTTAAGTAAGCCACTCTCGTTAAATCCTTGTAGCTTCCAGCTGAGAAACCATCATGATTTTTCGCAGTCGGGCTCTTTACATAAGCATTGCTGACCACATGTGCCATCTGAGAAGTAAACGCAATCATAGCATCATGTCTCTTTGGATCGCAAAGAGTAAATTTACCGAATCGAATCGGTGATAACAGCTGCTTTGCTCTCTCAATCACCTCTGTATCATTCATATCCTCCGGAACCAATACCATGGATGCTCCGTCGTACATATTTTTAGTACTGTATGCAAATCCGGAAAAATGTCTTCCTGCCATCGGATGACCTCCGACAAAAGTAAAGCCGTATTCTCTGGCAATCGCAAAACAGGTATCGCAAAGTACCTCTTTGGTACCGCAGCAATCAATTACCATCGCATCCTTTGAAATAAAAGGAGCCATCTTTTTTAAATAATCAATACAAAGCTTTGGATACAGACACAAAAGAATTAAATCACATTCCTTGATATTATTTTCATCCAGCTCTCCGTCAATTGCTTTTGCTGCATAAGCATCCTCAATTACCTGCTTACTTCTGTTATAAGCCAGTACATTATGTTCATCATTATCGCTATAGGCTCTGGCAAAAGATCCGCCAATCAAACCGAGTCCTACGATTCCTACTGTCATATTTTTATCCTAACGCTTTCGCGTTATTTTCCTTTCTGAAAAATAGAATCATTCCATTACCCATTATAGCAATAATGATGAAATCTTGCGAGATATTTTTACAGGTTCTGTTAATCTTCTGTTTCGAGGACTTCTTCTACATATTTTCGGGACATATCATGTCTCATTTTTCTCTCCTTTACCGAATCAAATACGATGGAAAAATCATAATTTTCAGGGTAAAGTTTATCTGCCTTGATATAAAGCTTCACTCGCTTTTGATTGATCCAAATCTTCCTATCTGCAATCTGAACTCTGAGTACACCTTTTTCATTAACCGGTTCACAGACAATACCGATTTTCTGATCCGGCATTACCATAACACTGTCACCGATTTGATACATTTCAGCATTTGAAGCATTGCTGATGACCTTTTTGGTTTTTACGATTTTCTTTCCGTGCTGTTTCTCAATAGAATCACTGCTGCTAAAATGATACGAACCTGCTGCTTCTTTTCCGTAGGCAGCAACTGCCGCAGTTTTTAACATATCACTCGGCATTCCGAGCCTTTCGGCAATATAAAAAGCACAGCTCTCTCCTGCCTGACCGATGATCATCTGATAAGTCGGCTTTAACGTTTCCTTGTCAAAAGTCATTCTGGCATTGACCACGCCCTTTGTTTTTGCTGCATAATCCTTTACCTGCGGATAATGCGTGGTAACCAAAAAGTTGGCCCCGCTTTCCAAAAGCTTTTCCAAAATCGCAATCGCAATTCCCATACCCTCAGCCGGGTCGGTTCCGCTGCCAAGCTCATCCATAATCACAAAACTATTGGCATCTACCCTACTCAAAATATCCAGCACATTTTTGATATGTGCAGAAAAAGTAGAAAGATTTTCTGATAAATTCTGTCCATCGCCAATATCACTTAAATACATAGTATTCATACAAATATCTGCTGCTTTGCTGGTTACATGAAGTCCGCACTGAGCCATGATACAGTTTAACATTACCGTCTTAATCGCTACGGTCTTCCCTCCTGTATTTGGACCGGTAATGATAATACCCTGAAGCTCCTCTCCCATTTCAAACTGAAGCGGCACATTCATCTCTTTATCCATCAAAGGATGTCTGGCATCCTTTAACGAAATACGTCTTCCCAGATTAATCTGTGGCACGCTGCAGTCAAGTTCCAGGCTGAGTCGTCCCTTGGAAAAGATAAAATCGAGCTTTTCTATCAGCTTCATATTGTCTTCTAAATCAGCTGCAGCATCTGCTACCATGGCAGTCAGAGTATACAGAATACGATACACTTCATTTTCCTCTTCTACCTGTAATAGTGACATTTCTTCAAAAATATTAGCCACCGCTAACGGCTCTATAAAAAGAGTACTGCCGGTAGAGGATTTATCAATTACACTACCCGAAATCTTTAGCTTGCAGTCCTTTTTTACCGGCACACAAACTCTGTTGTTTTTGATGGTATAAAAGGTATCTGACATACAGTCCTTGTGACTTCTGATGACCTGCTCTGCCTTCTGCTTCATAGATTCTCTGCAGCGTTCAATACGTTGCCTTAAATCAAACAGAATATTTGAGGCATGATCATCTACACTCTCGGAGCGAATCTGTCTGCGTATTTCCTCTAATAAATCAATTTTGGCGTCAATATTTTCATCATAATAAGCTAACGGATTTTCAAACTGTTTGCCTCTGGCCAGGTAGCTTTTCAGTCTTTCCAAAATAATCAGCACCCCCTGCACTCTTTCGAGCTGATAAGGAGTCAGACAGTCACCCTTTTGTGCAATCATTAAAATATCCTTTATTTCCGACACATTCTGAAGCGGCGCTGTTCCCAGCTTATCAATCATTTCTCTGGCGTCCGTTGTATCTCTGAGCGCCTTTCGTAGCTTTGATTCTTCCAGAATAATATCTGCGTTTTCTATTTCTTCTTTTGCATGCTGAGTAATCGCATACTCAGCCCAAATTTCTTTTACTTTATCAAATTCTATCTGATTCATTGTGTTCATTTATATCATCTCCCTTACTGTCATTGCCTCGCATCTTTTCCATTTTCATATTATTTTTCATTTCGATCACTTCTTTCTATATTTATCAGGTTTACTACTACTAATTATTTGACACTTGCGTAATCTCAAGACTGGCGTCTTGAGATAAGAAAAAGCCATGGTCTCTGTTTCCAGATACCATGGCTTTAAAAATAATCATATTCATTTCCTTTTATTTGCTGTTGGAAGGAATGAAAATAAACTGCTCCCGGCAAGACCACGCGCCACTAGGCCGCGGTAATCAAAGAGCAAGCTCACCACAATATTAAGCGAAATACAGATTGCAAGCAGCTGACAGCTACTTACCAATGGACAGACTCCTAGCAGGACCACTAAAATGAGTCTTTCGATATTTACTTACGCAAATGTCTCCATTGCCACGCTTAACATACATTTCCTCCAAATAATAAACTGTTTGAGTTATTCAGATTATAGTCACAAACATTTTGCTTGTCAACTGATATTTTATTTTTGAGATAAATATCTGCCCATTTCCTCTCGGATGTTAGCCATCTGCTCATTTGTCACAGGATTTTGAGATTTGAAATTCATCATCTTATCCAGATAGCCCTGGCTAACCATAATTTCAAGACTTTTTGGATAAACCAGTTCATATGTCAGAGAAATATGTCCTATTAAATGATCAATGCAGCTGCTTTTCAGTGAACGAAGTACTGCGCTGTGCTGATAAAAAGCCTGCATCACTGCCTCAGAGACCTGCGCGTTCATAAGCTCCTCTGTAGTAACGTTGTAAATGTCTTCTAATCGAAAATCAATATTCACTCGGATGATATCGATTTTATCTGCATCTCTTAATATATGGCAAAAGCTCTGAATACGAGGACTGAGTCCCGGTTCGATACGAAATGCACTGTGATTTCGTATCGATTTTTCAATCAGTTCATCCTCGCCAAAGTCCTCACAAAAACGGCGAATCAAACCCTCCTGAAATAAAAGGTCTGCGCCAAAGGTCGCATGATCTACTGACTCGGCATCAATAAAGGTATTGTATCTTTTTAGCTGTTCAAAACGGCCGATATCATGCAGCATACCAATCAGATATGCCAGGTCACAGTCCTCATCAGACATATTCTCTGATCCGGCAATCTGTTCACAAAGCTCAGCCACGCGATATGTATGTACGATTTTAAGCTTTACCTTTTCATTACTCGCATCATAGTCATCTGTATATTTTTTAAACTCATCTCGAAGTCTTTGTTTGTCTATCATAACTTATCTACTACCTTTATAAAACCAAAGATATCAGCTCCTGCATATCGTCTATAATGTAGGTAGCGCCTGCCTCTTTGAGAATATCATAATCCGCATTTCCAAAGGTCACACCACAGGTATCAACACCTGCACCCATTCCCATTTTGATATCAACCGGCATATCTCCGACTACCAGTGCCTGATCACTGCTGTAATTTAGTTCCTGCAAAGTTTTTAATACAGGCTCCGGATTTGGCTTTAGTAGCTTTGTATCATCACCGCCCAGCTGATAACTAAAATATTTAGCTATGTCTAACTTTTCTAAAAAATATTCCAGTGAAGGAGTATTACGAGAAGTAGCAATAGTCAAAACTGCTCCTGCATCCTTTAGAGCTTTTAGAGTATCTCTGACACCCGGGAACAAAGTCGGAGGCATAATTTCCTTCATTTCTTCAAACAAATTTCGGTAAACAGTAACAGCCTCATTCAGCTCCTTTTCACCCATATCCGGATAGAGTTTTTCAAAGCCGGCTTTGGCAGAAAGTCCAATGGTGGAAGCACAGGTTTCTGCGTCATAAACCTTGAGTCCGAGCTCCTGCATCGCTTTTTGTTTGGCTACTACTATCGGCTTTTGGGTATCTGCTAATGTACCGTCAAAATCAAAAATGATAAGTTCCTTTTTCATAGTTCACCTGATCCTACATGAGCTCGCAAAGCTTCATCATAAGCTTTACCGAATTCTCAATTGCCTTTGCTTCAAAGGTCGGATAATCTACACTGGCAGAATTATCTGCTTTATCAGAAATCGCTCTGATTACCAAATACGGAATCTGATTTAAATAGGCAGCATGTCCGATAGCTGCACCTTCCATTTCGGTACAAAGACCGGCAAAGTTTTCAATCAGCCAATCCTTTTTCTTTTGATCAGAAACGAATTGATCGCCGCTGACCACGCGACCTTCAAATACCTTTACATCAGGATTCACTTCCTCGCAGGCTTTTTTAGCCAGTTCTCTGAGTCTGGCATCTGCTTCATAAGAAAGGACATCCATACGTGGTACCTGACCAATTGGGTAGCCAAAGGCAACTGCGTCCATATCATGTTCAATCGTATCAGTAGCGAGTACCACATCACCGATATCAATCTGTGCATTTAATGAGCCCGCAATACCGGAGTTAATAATCGCATCTACCTGATAAGTATCTGCTAAAATCTGAGTACACATAGCAGCATTTACCTTACCGATTCCGCTACGTACAATAACTACAGGATAACCCTTTAATTTACCCTCATAAAAATCCATATCTGCTTTTGACATGACCTTTACATCTGTCATCTGCTCTTTTAACTTTGCAACCTCTTCATCCATTGCACCAATAATTCCTAACATATCTTTCTCCTTTTTTCTGTTTTTCCTATATAATAATTGCGACAATACTGTAGACCATGCATCTACTCACTAATCGGAAATTAACCATTAATATCCCAGATTTTCATGGACTAGTATCAGCTCAACCGGATGTCCGCCCGGCTTTCTCCACAAAACGGAAAGCTCATTACAGATTCTGTCCGGACTGTCACAATTGTAGCATTTATCCGCCTTTATGGCACATGGAGTCTTTCTGTTTAATCGCTTGGCATTCAATGGCGCTGCGATATTTCTGGCTCTGTAAATCGCCTGATCCAAATCCGGCGTGATTTTATTTTCGCCAATTACCATATATACCTGTTCATGCCCAAAGGAAATGTCCGCCACGCGGTTACAGGCTCCATCGATATTGACAATTTCCCCTGTTTCAGCCAGTCCATTTACAGAGCAAATATAAATCTGCGCATTTCTTTCCTCCATACGAACCTGGTTCGGAGTTTTTCCCTCCGGTGTGCGGTTATGCCAGAATATCTGGTTGTGCTTTTCGAGCATCTCATATAAATACATCTCTCTAAGGCTTTCAGAGCCTCCAAAACCGACTGTCTTTTGGTCAATTTTTTCATCCAGATATTTTGCTGCTTCCTCTTTTGTATTAAATTCCTGTACTGTATAGCCAAAGCTAACCAAGATTTCTTTTAAGTTACTAAAATCCATAATATCCTCCGCACCTGTTTCCCATAGCTTATTTTATATTTGTTTTATATTTATTTCTATCAAAAAAATCAAAATAAATCCAGTGAATGATCCAAATACATATACTCTCTGACTCGAAGCTGACACTCCGGCTTTGTCATATAATAGAGTAAAAACTCTAAAATCAAAGCACTACCAAGACTGCGTCCTTCGATTTTGAAATTGCTAAAGCCCATCGGTAAATATGTATTTTGTATCTCTGAGATTCCGATAAAACCGGGATTTTCCATTGCCTGGGAAAATACATATCCATCTTCTGAATGACGGCCCTGACATATGTGATCCGGGCAGGCATCTCCCAAACTTTTTCGGCTGACATTTTCATAACAAGCCTGGCGATCCCTGCAGCCAAAGTCACAGCATTCATTACATAAAAACTCGACCTTGTCCTTTTGCATATCTGTCAGCGCCGAGAGTTTTTCGATTTGCTGATTCAAACGAAAATCCGGAACTACATACTGAAATTCCTTTCTATCCAGTTCCTTTCTAAAAAGCGAAAAATCCGTGATTACCTTGGTAGTAGATGAGACAAAATATAGCTCCGGGTAACTTTCCTTTAGATAAGATAACAGCAAATCCGAATAGATAATAACACCATTTTTTGTCTCTCCCTGCGAAAACAAATCACAAAGCCCATTACACAAAGAATCATCTAAATGTTTTTCTTCCAGCAGAGAATTACTAAAGGTTAATCTGGCTGATATCTTATAGTCTTTTAACAGCTTAAAAACCTTTTGCGCATCGGCTTCTCCAAAACCAACCCTGCCGCCGCCCCACAGACAATCTGCAGGTGCTCCGTAAATAGAGCCGATTTCACACCAGTCATAAAAGTATTCGCGCTTTTCATAAAACAGTGGAAGAAACATCTGATAAAAATCATAAAATTCAAATAATCCGGGCAAATGATAATATGCCTTTTTCACGGTTACTTTCCTCCGGTTTCATTTCAGTTAATGATATTTTTAATATCCAAAGGCGATAAAAGAAATGCCGGGACACCTGCCACAGCAGGAATCCCAGGCATCACCGTTTTCCTTTTTTTACTTCATGTTTTTGATATCGTCATACATATCCTTGGCAATATAACATCCTGCTGCCGGGAACTTGGTTACATTCAATGCGATATCATATTTTTCAATCATGGAATCCACGGTTTCAATCAGACCATTCCATGAATCATCATATTCTTCTCTGAAACGTTTCCAATCGGTATAAAATCTGACTGCGCTGCGTCCGTCCTTTCCATCCTGGATAGCCAATGCTAACTGAGTGCCCTCTTTAAAGGTTGCTGTTCCGTTTCCATTTGTCTCAGGCTTTGGAGCACCTTCCGGAAAACTCATCGGTACTAAAAATCTTCCGTTTCCGAGTGCCTGACCAAAGAATCTGTAATAAAGTCTAAAGCATAAATCCTCATACTCTGTATTTGGTTTTCCGATCTGTCCCATCATTAAATTCCAGCGAACGATGTCCGGGTTTGTAACAGGAATATCGACTTCTTTCATCTGTGAATAATCCGGCTTTGGCATAAAGTAGTCTGCTGCTACCGCCACCTCTGGACATGTAAATTCCACACCCTGTGCTCCGTTGATAAAGAAGCAATAACCGAGGAAATTGCGAATTCCCTGCTTGTCCTCACCGTTTTCAATTTTACGAAGCTCTAAAGCTGACTTTTCATAAGAAGATGAATATACCGGTTCATAAGCATCTGTTACTACCATAATATCAGGCGGAGTACATTCATATCCCTGTTCACGTCTGATTGTTTTAGAAAACAGATGCGGTTCATTTGTTTTTTTGTTGTATGCCACATAGATATGATCCAGGGCATACATTTTCTGAATCATAGCCTTGGCCATAACGCCCATTTTTGTGATGACATCATTGTGCTCTTCCTGAGAAACATCGTCGCGTTTGGACATAGAGAAGTTGAGAAGTCTCCATGTTTCTGCCAGGTCTGTAATACTCATCAGGTTAAGGTCTGACTCTGAAAGCTCTGCATTTTTACCTGCTACATAACCATCACCGATACCGTTAATATAAGCACTATGTAAATCAGCAACAGTTGAATATCTCGAATGAATTACACTACCGGGTTTAAGTCCGATGCGTGCTCCATTTTTTACTACGATAGAAACTCTTTCATTGGTAGCAGATTCAGGCTGCACCAGTTCTCCGTTTTCTGCCTTTTTTTCCAGACCTAAAATCTCTGAAACGGTCACACTGGTGTTATCATCACCCGGATTTGAAATATAAATCGCGTCCTTTACATGAATCGTTCCTTTTAATCTACCGATAACGATGACATCATCGCTGTCCTTTAAACGAAATATATCACTAACGCCGTAGGTAAAGTCCATTCCGCCTTCCGGCTCCTTTTCCTGCGCCTGTTTCTTTCCAAAATTTAATAATCCCATAGGTTCCTCCAAATAAATCTATTTTACATATTTCACTTTACTCTGTTGAATATAGGAATCCGGTATAACTGCCCTGATATATGTTGCAAGGCATTTGCGGATGCTTTTTACATTCCGTAATACGGCCCTCGTATAAATCAGTGGCATCCTGTAAACAATGTTCAATCGCACTGCTTTCAATCGGGAATATACTGTGACTTGGGTAAATCGCATCAAAGCTGTCTGTTTTGCTGCCAAGCTTTTTAAGGCTTTCCAGATAAAGCGGGAAGTTTCTTTTCTCGCCAAACATAAAGATCATTCCGTTTTTCTGTACTCCGTCTCCTGTCAAAATAAATCTCTGCTTTTTCTCCAGTAAAGAAATACTGCCATAGGTATGACCCGGAGTATGCAAAATTTCAAACTCGAAATCACCGACAGAAATGACATCCCCGTCTTTTACAAAGGTTTTAGCAATCTCATCCGGAACGAGACCTGCATCCTCTTCATGCATCAGGCATGCACCAAAGGCTTTCAGACTTCCGGTATGATCGCCATCACCGTGAGTCAGAATGACACGAACCGGCAAAGAGGTAATCTCTTTTACCTTGCCTGCGATATCCACATCCCAAAATCCGGCGTCCACCAACAGAGCCTCTGTTTCACCTAAAAACAAAAAGCAGCGAACTCTGCCGTCATCCAATATATACATATTTTCTTTTTCTTTGATTACCTTTATTTCCATAGATTCCCCAAATCTCTCTGTCCTAAACCGGTTAAATCACGACTTCTATATTGTACCATATTTTTGCTGATTATTTTCTTAAACTTTTCTCAATTTTGCTATTTCTATATACAAAATCTCATAATTCCATCAATAACGCTCTGCAAGGAGCTCCGTCTGACTGCCCGAGGTTGATCGGTGCGGCATTTAACAGATATTTACCGTCCTTTACTTCTGATAGACGAATTCCCTCTAAAAGCACAATCTCCTCAGAAAGAAGAATCAAATGTGTCTGCATCGGCGCATCCAAAGGGCCAACGGTCTGCGATTCATTTCCCACCAGATAGATGTGATTTTCGGCAAACACCTTGGCAGCCTCTTCTGTCACAGTGGTATTACCCCTGAATAAAAGACGCTTGGCACATTCCTCATCTACCTCTTTAGCCAGCTCAATGACCTTTTTTGCTTCCTCTGCCCCCAGCTCTCCGTCTTTGGTATAAACATAGCAGTATCCTACGAGCTTTTCCAAATCCAGTTCATCGATTTTCTTGCCATCATTTAAAAAATGGAATGGTGCATCTACATGAGTACCGTTGTGTGCACACATGCTCAGAGCCGATAAATTGCAAATCGCTCCGTCCTCGATACGCAGTACTACTGTCTTTTCCGGATGCGGATCCCCCGGAAAAACCACGCAGCTGTATACTTCCTGTGAAATATCATATATCTTCATATACTATCCTCTGTTACATTGATTGATTATTTACTACTATTTTTTTCTCTTGATAAATTGACGGAAAAAGTCGCATTCCGCATCATTTGCTATTTTAGCATCTTGTTTATGAATATCACAATGGAAAACATGGTAAAGCGGATGATTTTCGTCTCCAAATACTTTTGCTTCACATGGAATACCGAACCCGGTTAATTTGTCAATCAGAGCCGGAATTTCCTGCTTTAATATATCCTGATAAGCACCTAAAAGGTAGCAAGGCGGGAAGTTTTCATTTACATGATCTATCAGAGAAATCTGCCTGATTTCCTCATCGGAGCCTTTCTTTTTGAAAATATCGGCCTGAAAAAATTTCTGCTCTCCCTGTTGCACACTGTATATACCACAGTTTAGTCCCAGCGCACTGATTTTAATATCCGGCAAAGCAAAAGACATCTCCTGTGCATACTCAGAATTTGTAAGCATCGCGGCATACAAACCGGCCGTCGTAGCACCGGCAGAGTCTCCCAGCAAAAACACATGGTTTAGATCCATGCCATACTCTTTTGCATGATTTATCATCCAGTGAAAAACCAGATTGGTATCCTCAAGAGGCGCCGGGAATTTGTACTTTGGTGCCAGACGATAATTGAAATTCACCACTACAAAGCCACGCTTTGCCAAATCCATACAGTAAAACTGATATACCTCTTTGTCTCCGTAAACAAAGCCGCCGCCATGTGCGCTGACAATTACCGGTAATGTTCCGGACTCATTTTTCGGGCGATACACATCCAGAATCTGCCACTTTATGTCTTCACCATAGGAAATATTGTCAAAACGACGAATTTCTGCCGGCGTGGATAAATCGCGGTCACGCTTTGCATCTCCCTTTTTGCAGTTGTATCGAAAAATCCATGTTGCTAATGACATATTTCCTACCTACCATCACTCATAGCGATTGCATTTTTTCTTTTTACTCCCAGCACATAGGTTTGATATATGATCAGTCCGTATATCAAAACTTTTAGCACCAGGTTGACGCTGGTATTCATAGCCAAATACTCTTCTCCCGCCAGAACAATTCGATAATACGTATGAATGATTGTAAATATTTCCCAAGCAGCAGTTAGATAAATCAAATAAACATATGCTTTGTTTGAGGTTGTGCGGAAAAAATAAAAGAATGCTGCAACGGCACCTACAAAATTAGGAAGAATCGTTATCACACTCGCAAATAACATTTGCAGCAGTGACAGATGTAAATAAGTCGTATAGTTTACTGAGTTTGTAATACACATAGATCCAAAATATGCCACTATAACCACACCCATTCTTTTCGGGGATAGCGTTCCTCTGAGCGCCTGAAACAAACCATATGAAAAAGATACCACTTGAATTGCCAATCCCAAAATATGGACCAAGACATGCTCAATATTGCTATAACTGGCTTCTCCCGATATAAACGGGATACGAAGAACAATATCGACTATCGTGATAGCAAATGTAATAACTACAAATGCATACAGTGCAATCATAATATTATTGATACTTTTTTTTTCAATTACAGGGTTTCGTTCTACTACTTTTGTCATTTCTTTTCCAGATAACAGGTCATCAAGACTCACTTCCAGAATCTGCGATATCTTTTTGGTAGTCAGCAAATCCGGATATCTGTCTCCACATTCCCATCTCGAAACCGATTGTCTGGTTACATATAATTGTTCTGCAAGAGACTGCTGAGTCATCCCCTTTTGCTCTCTCGCTCTTCTGAGTTGTTCGCCAAATTCGACCATGTCAAATCTGCTCCTTTCAAGTTTTAAATTTTCACCTGCAGATGTGGTTACAGTATCACAAATCGGTCCCAAAACATCAAGCACCACCTTGATTTTACCCTGTCACCATAATGGTGCACACCGTGAAAACCCTTATTTTAAGGCACTTTTACAGAACTCTCATAATTTATCCGATGCTATTTTTAGCATCTGCTTTTCTCCCGGATTTTTTTATCTTTTCTAAAATTTTGCTCACGATTGCTGCGATGACGGTACCAAAGAATACTGCGATTCCCATTAATATCACAATCTCACCCATCAACATGTCTCGTGCCTGCTTTTCAAGTATATCAGCAGGTACTAATTGCGAATCCTGAAACGGCATGGACGCTACAGCATACGCTCCAAATCCGATAAAAATCATGGCAAATGCCACCATAATCAATACTATGAATATTATCACTTTTTTCATTTATTTCTCCGTGCGAAACTTTTTAATCAGGTTGACGATACTCGCGATTAAAATCCCTATATTCAAAATGATCAGACACACTGTCATCCAAACGCATTCATAGCCTTCAATCCCGGTAATCAGACATCCGGCAACACAAGCCATCATACTCACAAATGATAAAAGGATGGTAAGTATATACATGACCGTACTATTTTTCGCCTTTGCTATCATAAATCCCAATATAGCATACCCTTCTCCCCATATAAAAGCCAGAAAGGAAATGATCAACGCCCCAATCATAGCTGCAATAGAGAATGTATGTACCGATGATGTGTAAGATCCCAGCAGATGCAGTACAAAAAAAGCAATTAGGGGAACATATTTCCAAAACTTATTTTTCTGATCCATATCAAGTCACCTCTTCAATCCAGTATAAATATACCATAGAGTTCTCCATCTTTCATTCTTTTTCCTGGCATTTGGTGCATCAAAACCTTTGTAGCATGACAAAGGGACGCTCCTTGTAAAAAAAGGAACGTCCCCATATTTCAAAACATTTAAATAGCTTTTACTTTAACTGATTTAGAAAGACCTTTCTTTTGGAATAAAGCCTTGTACGCTTTCAGTTTCTTCTTTGGCACCTTGATTGTGGTTGCCTTGGTAATTCCCTTGAATGCATTCTTTGCTACACTGCCAGATGTCAGCTTGGTTGACTTAATTG
>JAZUKG010000235.1:0-1799 GCA_045643145.1 Lachnospiraceae bacterium
CGGCTTGCTCACAGCACCATTAAGAGCGAGATTCGGAATAAAATCGCACCTTGAATACTATGATGCCGATGTATTGAGCAATATTATAAAACGAAGCGCATCCATCCTAAGCATAGAAATAGACGACCAGGCTGCATACGAGATAGCATTCCGTTCTCGCGGCACACCTCGAATTGCAAACGCCCTGCTTCGCAGGGTTAGGGATTTTGCCCAGGTCAAGGGTAACGGCATCATTGACCTGGAGATTACAAAAATCGCCTTGAATGCCTTGAATATAGATAAAAGAGGATTGGATAGTATTGATAACAAAATACTTACAACAATAATAGAAAAATTCAAAGGTGGTCCGGTGGGAGCCAGTACAATTGCGACAGCAATCAGTGAAGATACCGGTACGTTGGAAGAAGTTTATGAACCATATCTGATAAAAGAGGGATTCCTTACTAGGACTCCACGGGGTAGGGTAGTGACCGATTTGACATATAAACACCTTGGATTATTGAACATAAACAGAGATCAGGAGCTTTTCTAGCAGCACCAACAATACTGCAATAACTGGAAGATGATATATTCCATATCTGCAAAATCTGTATTTATAACATCGATTGTAAGGCAAATCGATAACCCCTCTGTACACGTAATTCTCGCTGAAGATAAAAAACAGGCCTATTTCCTCAATTCCGATTTTGAAAATTTCTTCAACGAAAAATGTGTATATTTTCTTCCAGAACCACGTGAAAATGAGTCAGATAAACGTGATATTTCATCAGTGAAAACTGCTACTGCAAAAGTCAGGAGGACCGCTGTAATTGCAGCTTTGAATGATTATCCGAAAATCAGGAGAACAGAACTTTTCCAAGGGTCTTTCTCAATCAATAACAAACTCCTCTCGAAAGAGCAGAATGGAAAGAATAACCCTCTCATTATTATTTCATATCCCGACGCATTCTCAATACCTGTCCTCTCCCTTAACAAGACACGAAATTCAGTTCTGAGGATGAAGGTGGGGGAGAAGCTTACCCACCAATTTGTTTCAGAACTTCTTTTTGAGAATGGCTTTACAAAGGTTGATTTCGTTTCGGAGCCCGGTGAATTCTCATTGAGAGGCGGTATTATAGATATTTTCTCATATTCCGACAATCAACCGTATAGAATTGATTTTTTTGGAGAGGAGATAGAATCAATAAGAAAATTCGATGCCAATACTCAGTTGTCAATTCAGACAATGGAACAGGTCGATATTTATCCCGACATAGTTTCAAACAATAAAAATACAGATTCGGAAAATGTCTCTTTTTTAGAAATTCTTCCTGAAAATACTGTTGTTTGGAATGTCTGCGACAGAATCAGCGGACTGAAGCAAAATGACCTTCTGAATAATCTGGAGGCCGATTGTATCAGGAAAAAGTTGGTTTATCGTGATATAAATGACGAAAAGAGCGATATTCTGCCCCAGCCTGTTTTTTCTAAAAATTTCGACCTCCTTACGGAGGATTTAAAAAATAAAAAAGCTGACGGATATAAGATTACGGTACTCTCTCCGAATGATGCCCAGACGTTGAGACTCCAACAGATTTTAAGGGATATCGGTGGGGGAGTGCGTCCGGAATTTTTGCCGATTTCGCTCCACGAAGGTTATGTGGATAACATTTCAAAAGAGTGTTATTATACTGACCACCAAATATTTGAAAGATACCATAAAATCAAGGTAAGCCGTCAGGTTGACAGAAGTGAAAGGCTCACAATAAACGATTTGGCCTCATTCCAGATAGGAGATTATGTTGTCCATATCGACCACG
>JAZUKG010000236.1:0-2999 GCA_045643145.1 Lachnospiraceae bacterium
CATGAGCTTCCGATTGATTCGGCCATTGAAATTGCAGGGGAAAAGCTGTACTAGGTTGCAGGAGACTTTTTCTATATATTTGCATGGGAAGAAGGTAGTATTACTGACTGGAATCATATTTCCGGTAAGCAGTGTTTTTTAGCAGGAAACATTCTGGGAAGAATGCACGCAATACAGCCGCAGGTGGTTCCCCATCGTGAACCGGAAACTTGTGAATATGACTGGCAGCAGTATATAGAATTAGCAAGGGAAGCAGGAAGTGAAATAGCAGATGACTTGGTGAAAGCAGAGCAACTGTTGGTTCATGCACAGACAGAGGTGAATCATGCCAGAAAAATCCTACCGGACATTTTGTGCATATCAGATGAAGATATGGATCCGAAAAACATCATGTGGCATGAGGGACAACCGAAAGTGATCGATTTGGAGTGTCTTGATTATGGAAATCCGGTATCCCATGTTTTGCAGTTATCCTTACAATGGTCCGGAATTACCACTTGCGATATAGATATCACTAAGACGACTGCTTTTTTTGACGGATATCTTCAGGCTTATGATAATGGTTTTCGTAATTATTCAGATGTGTTCGGATTGGCTTTCACCTGGATTGAATGGCTTGCTTATAACGCTGACAGGGCATTGGGTAAATGCATGGATGAGGAAGAGAGAAGAGTTGGTATTGAGCAGGTGAGACAAACAATCAATCGGATTCAGTATATAAAAGACCATGAGGATATGATCAAGGATACTTTGAATTCATATATGCAGAGAATAGGATAGATGAATATTTCTAAATTGTATTAGCGAAGATTAGGAATGATATGGAAAAAATAATTGATTATTTATTGGAAAAATATAACCCAAAGGGCATGATTGTATATGGTTCTTTTGCCAATGGAACAAACAATTTGAACAGTGATTTTGATGCAATGTTAATCTGTGATGAAACAGAGACAGAGCATGATAATTCTATTGTGGATGGAACCGAACTTGATGTTTTCTTGTATCCAAAGTCAGTGTCTGAAGAGAATTATGATATTCTTGATTTTATCCAAATTTGGGACGGAAAGATCATCATGGATGAATTAGGGATTGTCAGCAAATTGAAACAGGAGGCAGAAGATTACATTAGAAATTACATACCTAAAAGTGAATCTGAAAATACTCAGAGCTTGGAATGGTGTGAGAAAATGCTTGGCAGAACAAAAAGAAATGATATGGAGGGGTTCTACAGACTGCACTGGCTTTTGGTAGATACTTTGGAAATTTATTGTGATCTAAAGGGAAAGTTTTATTTTGGACCAAAGAAAGCATTAAAACAGATGGAGCAGACAGATGAGGTTAGTGCAAACATTTACTTTAAAGCATTACAGGATCCAACAGAAGAAAATGTATCTGCATGGATTGAAAGGTTGAAAAAATGCAGATAGATTCGTTTATAGGAAAGGTTGTAGAAAAATGAAAGAAATAAAAATAGATGACGAAATCAAAGCCAATATTTATTCCTTTAATACACAGAGTAGAAAGATGTTTGAGTCAGTCGGTTTTAAACAGATTGAAGAGGAGTGGTTTTCTTATCAGATATCCTGAGTTTATTTCAGGAGACTGAAAAGAAGAAATGACAGGAGAATAAAATATGACAGCAGAAGAATTATGGAAAGAATTTTGTGACAAGAAGAAAATAGATGAAAACACGCCGTACGAAGCCTGGGCTTTTTGCGGAGGCGGCGAAGCAGGAGACAAACTTGCCGGGCTTGTTTTGGCAGGGAAAAAATTTGGAACAGCCAGTGCGTATGATGAATATGCTCTTGAAAATGCACTTGATAAAATACCAAAGATTGGTGATTACAGTGTCATTTTAAAAGATAACGGCGACGCAGTATGTGTGATCCGGGATTATGATATTTATATGAGAGCTTTCGGAGATGTTTCACCATTTCATGCATTTTCGGAAGGTGAAGGAGATTTGTCCTTACGTTACTGGCGAGATGTACATAAAGAGTTTTTTGAAGAAGAATTGGAAGCCGAAGGAGTTGAGATTACAGAGGATTCCTTGGTTATTTGTGAAAAATTTAGCGTGGAGTATATTCCGGGAGTGGAAGCTTCAGATGATGAGCTGTTATTTGTTGAACCATCTATGGCCTTTGCTGATGAGATCAGGGCATATAGGGAAGAAATGCTTCATGCAAACTCCAGCTTTGACGGATGTTTTTCATTGAAGAGAAAAGAAAATCCCGCTGACTTTGTCGCTCATTGCATGGAATGGAGCAATCCGAGACGCCCCGCAGATGAACATGGTGCCTGGGGAAATGTGATCATGGCAATCAGAAAATCTGATGGGAAAATGGTAGGTTGTTTTCAGGCGCATAATGTTTTGACTGAGAGAATGCAGCGTTATACTGGGCATGTGGGATATTCCGTTCGTCCTTCAGAACGAAGAAAAGGATATGCAACCAAACTTCTTGCTAAAGCAAAAGAATTTTTGAGAAGTTTCGGATTTGAAGAAATATATGTATCCTGCATTCCGGAGAATATTGGCAGTCAAAAAACGATTGTAGCCAATGGAGGACAATTTGTGGAACAGGTATATTTGGAAGAGGATAACGTATATCTGGATAGGTATTGTATCAAACTTTCGTAATGAAAAAGGCAGCAGTCAAGTTCTAATCTTCGGCGCAATTAGGAAAGGGAGACAGTATGTTAAAATTTGTTCATATATATAAGAATTACTTCTTTGGACTTTCACTAATAGGTATATTGGCTTTTGTTATTCAGGAGATTCCGTATATTATTATGCCATTAGTTAAACCTGAATCAAATCCCATAATGAATATGCAAAATGAGACAAAATGGATAGCAATTATTCAAAATATATTTGGAATGTTATCTATGGTATTGTTAATGTTACTTGTTAGAGATGATATACCAATTTTTTCAATATCAACAGCAAAGGAAAGAATATTTTTTGCCTTAACGATTTGTATGATATTGATTAATTT
>JAZUKG010000237.1:0-6651 GCA_045643145.1 Lachnospiraceae bacterium
TTAAAGAACGGTTCATCCAAAAATGTGGACCTTTCCAAAAAGACACTTAAAGACAAGCAGGTTCTTAGCCGCCTCGGCATTGCAAACACTTCTACCATGAAGGCCGGATATCTCTCAAAGACTGATGCCACCAGGATGTCAAATAATATCAAGAAAATAAAGAGCAGTCTCTATACTACAGCTACACCCGAACCCACAGCTACTACGACTCCCGCACCTACAGCAATTGAGCCGGAGCCGACTACGACTCCCGTACCTACGATAGAGGTACCTACAAGCACTCCCGAACCGGGGGATTTTACTTCCTCGATTGAGGAAGATTATATAAAAGTGCAATCGTGGCTGGAACAAAACGGCTACGAAACAAGATATAAAAAAGATACAGGCGTTGTCTTCTGTAGCGATGCTGTAACACCAGCAAGCAGGGTCGTTTATGAATATGATATATGGACAATATTAATCGAATACTCGGATGGCTATAAAAAAATCAAGCGTATCCAGAGCAACGAAAATATTATGTCATATCTCGAAATGATCAAAGAATACACACCAGCAGTAAATTAATTTTAAAAGGGGCTGTAAAAAAACGCCCCTAACAACAAGGAGCTCTGCCTCATATTGAGGTAGGGCTCAAATTTTTGGTATTCATTATAATTCGACTTCTTTTGGCTGAGTTTTTTGCGAACTCTAACAGACCTGTGGATAAACAGGCCTTTAAGCATTTGTTCGGTTAGATGTATTTATGCTACAAGAGCCGGCCGTTTCTTCTTGTTGTGGTATTTATAAAGAGTAAAACCACACGAAATCAGCGTCAACTCCAAAATGACAGCTTTTTCCCCTCGTGTGAACTACATCGGTAATTGAATTACCGATGTAGTTCACGATAATGGCCATAGATTTTCTTGTATTTCTCCATTAACGGAATCAAGCAATCCATTATCTGAAGCATATGGTTTAGCATCTATTACGGCTATATATTCATCGCAAACAGCAGCCTGTACATTGTATGCCGGAAGTAGCTGAACATTGCCCATATAGTCTGTCTTTATTCTCATAAATGTTGCATCATGATCTGTTTTGGAGTAACTGTTTCGGACATCCCCACATATCTGGATATGATTGGCATAGTTTTTTAATCTATCTCTAAAGATGCATAGATTTTCATAGTGCTTTTGCTCATTTGATTTTCTATGACCTCTTCCTGATATAAACGTTTCCGGATGGAGACTCATTGTAGCTTTGTAAATAGCAATAATCTCATCCAGATATTCAACAGCATACTCTTTCTTCACGCTTTTCAATACGTACGCCCTGATAGATAAGCTCTGCATTTATAACATCAATAAGTTCTGAAACTTTCACAAATACTCTGTCTCTGTTTGTTATGCATGACTTTTTCCAAACCCAAGTATACTTATTGGCATTTGCCTCCAGCTTTGTCCCGTCAATGTAGGTGTGATCTAAATCAACATAATCTTTTTCAAAGATATATGCATTTATGTCATTAAAAATATCTTCGATGTTTGATGTAAGTTCATCTCTTATAAAGTTTCCGAATGTCGCAAAGGTTGGTGCCTTCATTCCATCCAGAAGATACATATATCGAATGTCATTTTTGCAAAGACGTTCAATATCTCTTAATGAACTTGAGCCATTTTCCATAAATGCAAAAAGTATAACTTTCAGTAATCTCACCGCATCACACTTTGGACGACCTGTTTTGTATCCCTTCTCTACAAAATATTTTGATAGGTCAATGTGATCGACAACCTCACAGAAAGAATATACCGGGTCAGCAATATCAATAATTTTTACAATTTCTAGTGGTAATCTTAGCTGACGTGTTGTATAATTAGCACTGGTTTGATTGGGTTTTCGCATACTTCAATTATACCAAAAAATGGCTATGGGCGCGAGCCCATAGCCATTTTTTTCAAGGACTTTTTTTACAGCCCCCAAAAAACAAAACAAAAGTCTCTGTCCTTTTGCCTGAGAGATCGTCGCGGAGCGACTTACACCTTCGGCCTTCGCATTAAGTGAACTTCTCCAGAGAAAATACCTTAATCACAAACACAATTTTACAATAACCTCTTCTGCAAAGATTTGCAAGCATAATTTTTTTATAGGTAATTCAAATTTTTTGACCCCCGGGGGACGGGGTTATAGGGTCAGATTTGTTGATATCTTTCTGTTTCAGTAAGTTATCAACAAAAATGAACCAAGAACCCCGTCCCCCAGGGGTCATTTGTGTTGTTTGACAGGAAATGTTATGATACTATATTAAGACAGATATCCGGTATGGTGTCGGAAGTATATTTGGAGGAGATAGGATGAATAGGGAAGAATGTGAAAAAAGGCTGTTCGGACTGCAGGATCCGGAATACCGGAGTTTTCACTCGAGCCTTGTGCCCAATATACCTGCTGAATCGATTATAGGTGTAAGAATACCTCTCTTAAAGCAGCTGGCTAAGGAAATGTACAGTGGGACGGCGAAAGACAAACAGGAGTTTATGAATGAGCTTCCCCACAGGTATTATGAGGAAAACCAGCTTCATATAATGATGATATGTCTGGAAAAGGACTTTGATGCGGTTATTCCATTTTTTGAAAACAGAAGGCTTGAGCCCTGGACCCACAATAAGGCTATTCAGAAAGCAATTGAGAGCTATCGTGTGTCTGCCGGACATAAGGAGTATCTGAGAACCTTAAAGATACGCAAATGAAAAGTCTGTGAATAGTAACAACTTAGTAACAATGAAAAATGTACAAAAAGGAAAACAAAATGAATTCTAAAATTCTTATTGTGGAAGATGATACTGATATAAATAATGTGATATGTGAGTCCTTGCAGCTTGACGGTTATGAATGTGTCCAGGCTTTTTCAGGTACAGAAGGAATTCTGCTGATGAAGGTCGAGGCACCGCAGCTGGTAATTCTGGATCTGATGCTTCCGGGGAAAAACGGAGAGGAAGTACTTCCTGAAATAAAGAAAATCGGAAATGTACCGGTTATCGTTATTTCTGCGAAGGATGGGATTGATTCGAAAATAGCACTTCTGCGCAGCGGTGCAGATGATTATCTGACCAAGCCCTTTGATTTAAAGGAACTGGAGGTGCGTGTGGAGGTGCAGCTGAGACGTTTTGCTGAGGCGGGAAATGGTGAGAATCGAGCAGATACGGGAAGACCTTCTGACGAGGAGAAAAGAGTCATAATCTATAAGGAACTGACCCTGTATCCGGAGGATTATCAGATATTGGTAAACGGTGAACCTATGGGGCTGACAAAGCACGAACTTAAGATTATGGAGCTGCTTATGAAAAATCCCGACAGACCTTTTTCAAAACAGGCCATATATGATTATGCCTGGGAGGATTCATATTTAGGCGAGGATAAGACCATAAACGTGCATATCAGCAATATCAGGAAAAAGCTGAAGGGTTATACGGATACAGAGTATATAGATACGGTCTGGGGAATAGGTTTCAAGTTAAAAAAATAAATCTTTAAACTTTCTTTAACTTTTTTTGACGATTTTTTTATTCTGGCAGGATATAGTAAGATTGTCGATGAGGGAAATGGAAAGATGCATTTCGGAAGATGGAAATGCGGGATGCCTGTACAAATTGAGAAACTGTCAGGACATATCAAAGTGTAGCAGACGTTACGGCTGTGTTGATATTATGATATGCCTCAGGTATAGGACAGCCATTCACGAGGCGGCATAAGAATGTCAGAACTGCCTCCGGCAAACCGGGAGCAGGAAGAAAGGATCAGTGAGAAAGATGTCAAATATTCTTGAAACGTTTGAATTGACAAAGTGCTTCGGAAAAAAGACGGCACTTAACAGGGCATCAATTCATGTGAACCAGGGCGATATTTACGGTCTGGTAGGAAAAAACGGTGCGGGCAAAACAACCCTGATGAAGATAGTCAGCGGCCTGAGCAGTGCTACCTCGGGAGATTTTTCCTTTTTTGGAAAAAAGGGAAATGAACTAGGTGCATTAGCTTCCAGAAGAGGCCTTCTGATAGAGGATCCCGGTTTTTACGGTGACTATGACGGAGTTACCAATCTGTGGATAAAATGTATGATTGTAGGAATCAAGGATAAGAATGAGCCCAGGCGTCTTCTGGAGCTTGTAGGGCTGGGGGATGCAGGAAGGAAGAAGGTTAATAAATATTCCTTCGGAATGAAGCAAAGACTGGGAATTGCCTTGGCACTGGTGGGACATCCCGACCTGGTTATTCTGGATGAACCGATAAACGGACTTGATCCTCAGGGAATCAGCGATGTGAGAGAACTAATTAAAAAAATGAATCGTGAGGACGGCACCACCTTCCTTATTTCGAGCCATATCCTGGATGAACTTTCGAAGTTTGCCACAAACTACAGCTTTATAGATCACGGCAAGGTTATCGAGGAAATAAGTGCTAAAGCATTATATGATAAATGTGAGTCGAAAATTGAGCTTGTAACTGACAATACACAGCGTGCTACGACGATTCTGGAAAAAATAGGTTTTGAGGATTATAAGGTTCTGGATGGGGACAGAATCCGGATTTTTGATCAGCTGGACCGTATAGGAGATATTTCCCTGGCTCTTTCGGCTGAAAGAATAGCCACGCTGGAGCTTGTTAAAAAGCATGAATCACTGGAGAATTACTACATTAGTCTTGTGGGAAAGGACGGTGAATGAAATGCTTAAAATGTTGAAAGCAGATTTTTACAGACTGTTTCGCAGCTTTATGTTCTGGGTTTTCCTGGAAATAAGATTATTATCATTTATTATAACTGCCGCCGGCAGTATTTATACCCGCATTAAGGGTGCCGGTTTTGACGGTGAGGCACTGACTTTTGAGAATGCAAATATCTTTGAAATTGAAACCACTGTTTTTTCTGGTATAGGTATTTTATTTGCGGGGCTCTGTATTGTATATTTTTATGGCAAGGAGTTAAAAAACGGATATATAAAAAATATAGCAGGTTCTGTTGAAAGAAGAGAATACTGTGTATTTTCAAAAATAATATTAGGTATTTTTACTACATTGTTTTATATTGCAGTGGACATTATAGTTACCGTTATTGAATGGATTGTGCAGGGTAACAGTATTGTCAGCGTAACCGATCTTTATCTTGATGGGGGATATACACTCTGCCGCTCTGATGTGATCAAGGGCTGGTTAAGTGCCTATGGAACAGCCATCATAATCAGCATGGCATTTATTATGTTAGTGGTTCTTCTGATGGAAGTATTTAGAACCACAGCTCCGGTATATGTATTTGACCTTATGCTTGTAGCAGGAATTATAGATGAGGTTATCATAGGAGTTTTCTCACTCCTGCAGTCATGGTTTGGATGGTTTAAGGGCTTTGAAATCTCAGATTATCTGATGATATGTAATATGCAGAATTTTAACTGTTTAAGTGATAACCTGGCACGTTTTGCTGTTATGTCAGTGATTTATATTGCAATATTTGGTGTGCTGGCGGTTTGGGTAAATAAGAAACGGGACGTGGTTTAAGAGTAATTATCAGGAGACAGATTCTCACGTAGGCAGTCAGCAAGCATGCTTACAGGATTGAAGGCAGTGTGAAGAAATTTATGTATGATACAGGCGTTGTTGTCTGACGCTTATTAACGGAGGATAAGGTATGGTCATTGCCATAGTTATTCTGTCAATACTTTTAATATCGATGGTGATTTATCATATTACCTACAGGCGGCAGGTCAGAGGACTGGGCCGCCAGTTGGCGTTCTTAAATGAGAATGAAAGCAATATGCGGGCGGGCGTAGATCTGAATGCGGCTGACCTTCTGTTTTTAGAGCAGGAGATTAATAAACTGAATGAAAAATGCAGGCAGATAAAGCTTGAATGTCTGCATGAGGATACTGCCCTAAGGCAGACCATTACGAATATTTCCCATGATATCAGAACCCCTTTGACCTCACTGGACGGATATTTCCAGCTTATGGCTGAGCCGGGGATTGATGAGGAGAGAAAGCTCTATTATCTTGGTATTATCAGGGAGAGAATAAGTACCCTTAACGACATGCTGGATGAGCTGTTCACCTATGCAAAGCTTCAGGACCGGAATTTTGAGCTGGAGATGACGGAAACGGATATGGCTGCCCTGACTGCGGATCTTCTTATGAGCTTTTACGAGGATATAGTGAAGAATGGTTCAGAGCCGGTTATAGACATCAGCGAAGCCCCTGTTATAGTTAATGGCAATAAGGAGGCACTATGCAGAATAGAGCAGAATATTATTAAAAATGCGCTGATGCACGGTAAAAATCTGCGTATCAGCCTGAAAACCGAAGCCTCCGGGAAAATCTGTTTTGAATGCAGCAATGAATTGCGTAATTCTGACGTTCAAATTGATGTCAGGCGTGTGTTTGACCGGTTTTATAAGGCAGATTCTGCCAGAAATACGAAGGGAAGCGGACTGGGAATGGCTATAGCAAAGGAGCTGACCGAGAAGCAGGGCGGAGAGATAGGGGCCTTCTTTAATGAAGAAAAGAAGGAGTTTTCGGTGAAGGTTGTTTTTGATGAAACAGGCATAAAAAAGAATTCTTGAAGAAGCGATTGTATTTCGGCATGTTTTGACCCTAGGGGGACGGCGTTGGGGGGGCTAGAAGAAAAAAATTTTGA
>JAZUKG010000238.1:0-2442 GCA_045643145.1 Lachnospiraceae bacterium
GTACAGTGAAGTTCTCTAACTCATTGTAATTCTTTAGGTTGCGGGTTTAGTTGAGTTCGATTCTGTTCGGTTGCGCTCACCTGAATTCAGTAAAAAATGTTAGACGATTGTTAGATTTTCTAATTTTGGGGAAACGCTGTCTTTCTCAGCGACCGCCTTTTGTTAGATTAAAATTTCATAGTAATCTCATTTATGTACATTGTGGCTGAAAGTCATAAATCAGATTATAATAAATTGGTGGATTTTCATGAATCTCGTATCTGATGAATCTTCAAAAAGGTCATTGTTATCTTGAATAAACCGCCTTTGGTTTACTCCAAATAAACCAATGCGCCAAGTTGTTGCCTGTTTCAAGAAAACTTGTTCCTGGATTGCAGAAGAACTCAAATAAAAAACTTTCGTTTCAGCAAATCTCTCAGAGGTGGCAGAAGACCGGCTATGGTCATAAAAAGGCCAAACAACGAAAAGACAACGACACAGTAGAGTGACCACTTGAACATGGGTACTGAAAAAGTGATATGAGCAAAAAACTCTACAAGCATGAAACTGCATCCGAAAACAACCGTATAAATACCGAACAGCAGAAGCCTTCCGGATTCGATCCTGCGGAACAAAATCAAAAAGCTGACAGTTATGATCATATAGATCATTGTGACCGGGAACGCAAAGCTCAGGTACCAATTCCCGTGAAGCTTCTGACAAAGATACAGAAGATAGGCTGAAACGGAGAGAAAATCAATTGGAATAAAGATAAAAGGCATCCACTTTGGAAACCATGCGGGAAGCACAAAAAGAATGTAGCCAAGAGCTATACCAAGCATCACGATCCCACCCCAGGCCAGTTGGCTATATGTGCTGAGACAGAATATCATACATGATATTACAAGCCCGCTCAAAAGAAAGGTGATCAAGCTCAGCGCCAATAACCGTTCATGATTGTTTTCCCGTGGGTAACAATCGGAATATGTTTTCTTTATTTGCTGCTCACTTTCTGAATTAAACAGTACCGGTGTTTCACAAAGCGGACATTGCTTTACTCCGTCCTGCAGTTTAACACCACATTTGATGCAATACATAAATACCTTCCTTTCACATCGGACTTCAAACTCTGTCGTTACTTTCGATTTCTACCGGAATACCTAAATCAACCAGTCTGGAGAAAAAGACTTGTTCAAGCTCCGCTTGCTTTGTATTCCGGATCATATTGACATATGTTTTTCCACCATAACTGACTACAGAACAGTTGTTTGGATATGAATACTGGACACCAATGATGAACTCAAACCGCTTGATATATGGTTCCATTATGCCCGGAACCTTTGCTACACCGAGGTTTGATATATTCAGACAGCCAAGGCTTTCGCCGCGTTGTTTGTAAACAAGTCCCATAAAAAAATGTTTGACAGGTAACGGCATGATTTTCAGAATGCCAAGCTGAGCAGGCTTAACATTTGCAGCAATACGCGCTGACATTTTTTGCGGAACAACTTCGACGGCCAATTGACTGGTCACCTGATCACACAATTCTTTCAGGGTATATGCTCCGCTTCTTGGATCTACACCGACATTGACAGCAAGAACAAAATTTCGGTATGTTTGCTTGTTGTATAAGCGTCTCAGGTCAATCGGTACAGATATTTTTACAGGCTTTTGCTTCTTTTCTTTCACATTATGAGCTTGTATGTTGATGATTGATTCAATCATAACAGCCGATAGAAAAGAAGTTATGGTAGCATTATACGAATGTGCTTTTTCCAGTAATACTGATGTATCGATAATGCCGGATACCAGATGCTGAAATCTGTCATATTCCGGTTCTCCATATAACTTATAAACGACTTCGGTAACTTCTCTCGATGCATATTTGGCGGAGCACTCCGGAAATACATCGGCAATTTCTTCGGCCCTGGGTTTTTCCTTGACAGATACTATTCCGTTTTCCTGCGGTACATTGATACCATATCGATTCCGGATATAACAGGCAGCCATATTTTTTACAAATGCCATGCCGCCGGTTCCATCTGTTACAGAATGAAAAAACTCAACAGCCACTCTGTTTTCGTAGTACAACACTCGAATACAGCATCGACGCAAGTTTTTTCTGCTCATATGAGTCAGAGGATAGGCGTAGTCAGGATCAATGACAACATCATCATCAATTTCTTCAAGGTAGTTCCAGAAGAAGCCGGTCCTGAGCCTGACAAAAAATGTTGGAAAACGGTGTCGCAGATCTCTCAGAGTCTGTTTCAAAACAACCAGATCTACCGGGTCGGAAAAAGTGACAGAAACGCGAAAAGCATTATTCCAATGCCGATGCATGATGGCAGGAAATATTAGAGCGGCATTATCAAGCCGATACCATTGTTTTTTCAAAATGGTCACCTGTCTTTATGATCTTATCTTTGTAGAAACTCAGTTAATTTCCAATACTTTTTGGATCAG
>JAZUKG010000239.1:0-2531 GCA_045643145.1 Lachnospiraceae bacterium
TGAAGGCAACTTCTGACATGATGGGTCATGAAGAGATAATGATTACGCTCAAGACATACACAGATGCTTCAAGTGATTTCAAGAAAAGAGAGATCAATTTACTCCAGGATTACTTTGATACGATTGCGTGAGCTTACCACAAAACTTACCACAAAATGCGGAATATCTATACAGATTTCTGAAGAGTTATGTAATCCAAGAAATGCTCGAAGGCCTTGAAATAAAGGGTTTTATGATACTTAGAAAGATTTGCGGGAATGTGGAAATTATTGTCCCTGCGTCTCCGCCAGTAAACATGAAACGACGATTGGATAGTAAATGATCCGATCGTCGTTTTCATTCTTTGCCCCTCATTTTCGAACATTTTTAGGTGGTATAATGAGCGTGAAGCGGCGGCAATCCTTAGTATGGAAAATCAACAGTAGACCTTCCCCTGTCTAAATCATTATACCATTGGGGGAAAACAGTCCTTTGGTCTGCATAGAATTTCGGATCTGGTGAAATCGCATTTTGCGACATCACCGTCTCTAAAAACCTGTTAAAAGTTTGATTAAAAACCGTGTTCAAATATCCATTCTGCCGATATGAACCGTGGCCCAATCGCCGTCTTTAAGATCCCCGGGTAGCGGTGAATCCAGGCGAATATGAATGTCGCCTATGCGTATCGCGCTTCGTCCGTCACAGATTACCCCATTAACTCTATATTCCCAATTGTTTATGTGTTCTGTCCGAAACTCGTGCATGTCGGAAGTTAATATTTCGTTCGTTAAAAAACCTTCAATTCTGTCTGAATATGGATCTCCCTCATGGTAGCTTTCCATGTATCCAAAGCATGCGATTTCATATGTGGAATCAGATACGACATATGTGCCTTCACGGGTATAGTCATCTTCTACATCCACTCTCTGGATAAAGAGTTCACCAAGTTCCAAAGCGCGCTTGTTCTCTTCAAAAAGGTCTATCAGTTCCTGCCCGTAAACCACGATCTCATGTAGCCACGGATGTCCGAACAGTGCATACTTTCCGTCCTGATCCACAAAAAAGTAATAGTCACCATTCGGGTAATAACTCGGGAAGTACACGTTACAGTTTCTCTCGTCATCGTGGTACTCTTTAACGAGTGTGCCAAAAGCATTCGGGCAAAACGAGAAGCAATCATGCTGCCAGTCCAACACATTCAATTCTGATACACCTAACTGCTCGAAGAAAGAATTCACTAAGGCTTCCTGTTCGTCATCCCAGACAGTTTTTAAGGAGAAAGACCTACACGGCGCCGGGATTTGTATCCATGGATACGGCGTCTTCTCAAAGGCAGGCGAAAACTGATATTCCTGGTCGATCCTATTCCATAGCTTGTTTTCCGTTTCACTATCCAGCAGGGAATAGCCACAGTAGGTCTTCAGAAGCGCGCAGGCTATTCTTCTGATTTCAGTGAATGCACGGTCTGCCTGAATCTCATTTACTGATCGCAGGTTACGCCACCTGTTCTCGTTCTGCTCGAAAAGCACTCGTATCCGAAGGCATGGCTCCTTGTCTTCAGGTATGATTCTTTCCTCCTTGATAAGATCGCCCAGATTCTTTTCAGAAAAAACAGTAAACACATCCACACCCAGCACTTCGAAAAGAATGTATCTGAACTCCTCATCGGTCTGCGCATTTGTCGGGGTAGCGCAGTTACAGATCGTCGCTATGAAGTTGTCATATCGTTTATCCATTGAGATTTCGAACATACATAGTACCTATATCTACTGAAAGTGTATCTTACCCCTTTTTAAATCATTATATCATCCGAGTAAGGTTCGCTCCCTTAGACAAGATAATTATATCATCTGGGAAAAGAACGCTTAGTCTGATTTATTATAAGTTAATGAACTAAGAATTATATTATATCGAGTATACACAAAAGGATTAATGTGAAGAGCGCGCGTTCGTTCAAAACTTTCGTTTCCGACTAATATCGTAAATGTCCTGTGAACACAAAACTAAAAAGCGTGTCTTGAAACCCCTATAAATAAAGGGGTTGCGAGAAATTGTTAAATCAAATAACGGGATTTAACAAGCATTTAACAAAAGTTGAATAGAAACGCGAAAGATGCGCCCAAGAAACGACGATTGGATAGTAAATGATCCGGTCGTCGTTTTCATTCCATGTCCCTCAATTAAGAACTTTTTTGGTGATATAATGATCATGTAATGAGGGAAATCCTTAGTTTAGAAAATAAACAGCAAAATGAACAACAATTCATCATATAAAGGTTGGCAGACAAATGCAAAAGGGGGATATTACTTATGTATGACAAGATAAGCACTTGGCTTGATAGCGTTTTTGACAGAAGCATACCTGAAGGAGTGGTATCAGTCTGTTTTAATCTGTATGAGGATGGAGATGACAGCTGGTCTCTGGAAGTGGTTGGATGCTCTTCTTTTGACAGCGAAGATCCTGATTGGGCTTGTGATGAGGTAACGGATTTTGAGACCAGAGATGAACCTTTTACCTGGACGGAAGAAGCCATTTGGGAGAAGGTGCTGTC
>JAZUKG010000240.1:0-9738 GCA_045643145.1 Lachnospiraceae bacterium
ATATTTTAGCTGCTTACTATGCAAAGAACATGGGTATTCCGATTGCCAAGTTAATCTGTGCATCAAATGATAACAAGGTATTATTTGATTTCTTTGCTACAGGTAAATATGACAGAAACAGAGAATTCATCTTGACCAGCTCACCTTCTATGGATATCTTGATTTCTTCAAACCTTGAGAGATTAATTTACAAGATTGCCGGAGAAGATGCAGACAAGAATGCTGCTCTTATGTCTTCACTCAGCCAGAAGGGTGAATACGAAATCACAGATGATATGAAAGCAAAGCTCGCTGATTTTGTAGGTGGTTATGCTACAGAAGAAGAAACCTTTGCAAAAATCAAAGATTTATATGAAGAATGCGGATATGTAATCGATACTCATACAGCAGTAGCTGCTGCCGCATATGATAAATATGTAAAGGAAACCGGCGATGATACTGTAACAGTAATTGCCAGCACAGCAAGCCCATACAAGTTTGGTCGCAGCGTTATGAATGCGATTGACAAAAAGTATGATGCTATGGATGATATGCAGCTCATTGATGCTTTAAATGAAGTAAGCAATGTAGAAATTCCAAACGCTATTCATGAAATTAAAACAGCTCCGGTACTTCACAAAACAGAATGTGAAAAGGATGAAATGGAAGCTGCAGTAAAGAACTTCCTCGGAATGTAATTATAAATTTATTTTCGTGAAGTTTTTCATATATCAAATTTCGAATTAATATAATAAAGCAATAAAAAATCAGATATCATTTTTGATATCTGATTTTTTTGTTAGAAAACTATTTGCGATCATCAATAGGAATGTACTTCATATCCTTATGAATTGGTTTATAAGCAGGACGAATAATCTTACCATTGTTTGCCAATTCCTCCATACGGTGTGCGCTCCATCCAACGATACGAGCGATAGCAAAGATAGGAGTGAAGAGTTCCTCAGGTAAATCCAGCATTTTGTATACAAAGCCTGAATAGAAGTCTACATTGATGCTGACACCTTTATACATCTGTCTTTCCTTGGCAATAATCTTTGGAGCGAGTTTTTCAACCAAAGAATAGAGTGCAAATTCTTTTTCGAGTCCTTTTTCTTTGGATAACTTTTCAACAAAGGATTTGAATACTCTGGCACGTGGGTCGGATTTAGAATATACCGCATGTCCGACACCATAAATGAGACCTGCGTGATCAAATGCTTCCTTGTGAAGAAGTTTTGATAAGTATTCAGAAACTTCTTTTTCATCTTCCCAGTCAGAAACTTCACGTTTCATATCTTCAAACATACGAACTACCTTGATATTGGCACCGCCGTGTCTAGGTCCTTTTAAGGAGCCGATTGCAGCAGCAATAACGGAATAGGTATCTGTCAGAGAACTGGTTACAACGTGAGTCGTAAAGGTTGAGTTGTTACCACCACCGTGTTCCATATGAAGAATCAATGCGATATCTAAGAGCTTGGCTTCCAGTGGTGTATACTTGGAATCCGGTCTCAGGATATGCAGAATGTTTTCTGCTGTTGATAATTCAGCTATCGGAGGATGAATGTATAAGCTGTTTCCGTCATGGAAGTGGTTGTATGACTGATAACCGTAAATAGCCAGCATCGGGAATAAACTGATAAGCTGAAGGCTCTGTCTTAATACATTTTCCAAAGAAACATCATCTGCTCTGTCGTCATAAGAATAAAGAGTCAGAACGCTACGAGCTAAAGTATTCATCATATCGTGGCTGGGAGCCTTCATGATAATATCGCGAACAAAGCCGGTCGGAAGATTACGATACTGACCGAGTAAGGTCTGGAATTTAGCTAGTTCTTCTTTGTTTGGAAGTGCGTCAAATAAGAGAAGATAAGCGGCTTCTTCAAAACCAAAACGGTCATCATCAGAGCATCCTATAACAAACTGTTCGACATCATAGCCTCGATAATACAGATGACCATGAGTCGGTATCTGTTCTCCGTTCACAATCTTATTGGCACGGACATCGGAAATAGTAGTAAGACCGGCTAAAACACCCTTACCATTTAAATCACGAAGTCCTCGTTTTACATCATATTTTGTAAATAATTCCTGTTCAATAATATCTGCGTCTTTGGATAAATGAGAAAGTCTTAGAATATCCGGTGTAACTTCAGAATAATGATTCTGTTCCATTCTATATGGCCCTCCTTAAAACGTTAAATTATGTAAAATAAATGTGAAATAAACTGAAAGATTTATGATACATAGATATGTAACTATAATATAACATGGATAAAATAATGCAGGCAAGATTTTTGCTTTTTTTTAAGAAAGAATTCACAAATAAGGTTATATATTTTATGTATTTTGTCGATAAGAATATTAAGATTATGACTAAAAATATAATTATCGAATATTTTAGATAAAATACAACCATTTCGGTAGGATTTCGAGATGTGATTTGCAAGCAAGAATTATGGATAATTCTGACAATGGAAGGGAGCGTTTGCGAATGAGAGAATATATGATGAAGGTGAGAAAAGTAAGGAAACAGGCAGATCGAATTCTGTCTTTTTTGCTTTGTGTGGCAATGGTACTGACTATGATACAGGTGCCGACCGTGGATGCATATGCAGGAATAGAGGTAATCAATCCAAGCGGAGATTGTGGTGCTGAGGAAGGGACGATTACCTGGGAATATGTGCAAAATGATCTTGGCAGAACACTTTACATTCGAGGTGATGGACTTATGCCGGAATATGATGCAGATGATTTGCCATATAAAAATTATATTAAATATACGGATGAAGTGATTTTTGAAGGAAGCATAGGCCGTATTGGTTCAAATGCATTTGCCAACTTTACAGATTTGAAAAAGGTTACATTCGATTTGACAGCAGGAGATTTGTATATTGGTAATAATACATTTAAAAACTGTGTGTCTTTAACTGACATTTCCTTTAGTAAGGGATTAAAGATTAATACGTCTTCGGGATCATTCAGTGGTTGTACAGCATTAGAAACTATTAAAATTCCAAAGGATTCCTATGTAATAAGTGATGGAACATTTGCTAATTGTACGGGCTTAAAAAATGTATATATTTTCGGGGATACAACAGATGTTTCTACTGAAGCATTTTGTGTATATGGTGATAATATTCCCAATGAAAGTCGTCAGCTATCATTTGCTTTATACTGTTTAAAGGGTAGCTATGCTGATGAATGGGCACAGCATATAAATAACAATGAATATGGTATTGAGTATATTGAGATTTATTATATTGATGCTGATGGAAATGTAGTTGAAAGAGGTCCATCTCCAAGTACAAAACCATCTACATCTGTCAGTCCTTCACCGAGCATGGATACAGATCCATCCGCAGAACCTGGAACCTCAACAGAGCCTGGGACTTCAGCTGATCCGTCTCCGTCAGAACAGCCATCCACAGAACCCGGAGAGGATCCGCAGCCAATCACCTATTTGGCCAGATTCTATGATTATGATGAAACTATTTTACATGAAATTAATTATACAGAAGGAACTATCATTTCAGCTGAAAACGCTCCTTCCAATCCAATCAGAAGCGGTTATCGTTTTGTGAAGTGGGATCCGGAACTTATAGGCCATGAAATGACAGAGAACGTAAACTTTTTTGCCGTTTATGAAAGAGATGTTCCTGAAAATGATGTATCAGAAGAAGGCCTCGGTAATTCCGTTCTTTATGAATTGTCGGATGATGGTGTTTTGACTATTTCCGGTACCGGTCCTATGAAAGATTTTGCCAAGGCAAATGACGCACCTTGGTATGAGGATCGTTTTTCAGTTCAGTCAATAGTCATCAAGGGAAAGATTACCAAGATTGGTAAAAATGCATTTGTAGAAATGCCAAACTGTCAGAACGTGTCACTTTCCGGTATTCAGGAAAATTATACCATTGGTGAATCTGCATTTGACGGTATTGGTGCTCAGAGAATTTCAATTACAGATAAGTGTACTGAAGTTGCTTTCAATGCTTTCTGGTATGCAAACAATTTAAGACAGGTTGAAATCAAGGGCGGAAAGATTATCGGATATCCTTTTAGACAGAGCTCTGATGTAACCGATAATCTGACTGTTTCGGTTTACAATAGTGAGCTGGTTAAATTTGAACCGATCAATGTAACCAATTTCGGTCAGATGAAGATGGGTTCGAGCGGAAACTTTGGTAATATGATGAACCTGGTTTTCGATAGTATTGTTGGTCTGGATAACAATGCAGCAAATATTCAGTGGGACAAGGTCAATGATTTATATGTTCCGACAGCAAACCAGACAGCTTTCTCCAATGTACCTGCATTAAAGGATGCCGGCTGTAATGTCGGATATATCGTAGATAACGGAAAAGCAGTGATTCATTATATTGGTAAGTCTGATTTTGCGACTCAGCTTAATCTGCCTAAATTTATTTTGAATTATCCGGTAACAGAGGTAAAGGCAGCTGTTCCGACAGGCCTTAGCATTCTCCATACCGGCGTAAAGCATCAGACTGCTTCAAATGGTATTTGTAAACTTTGCGGAAAGAAACAGTTTGAAACTCGAAAAGGTGATGACGGCAGACAGCATATTCATAATTTCGATCCGACAACTACCTATTACATCATCGAAATCAGTGAAGATGATGATAGTGAATACTTTATTCTAGATGAAGACTTTACATTAAAATCCGGTACTTCCTTGGAGGTTCCGACCGATACAACATTAATCATTCCGGACGGTGTGACTCTGACAATTGACAGAGGTGCAGAACTGATTTTAAATGGTGTCATTTATGTGGAAGAAGGCGGGGCTATTATTCTTCACGGTGATATCAGAGGAAGCGGACGCTTTAAAGGTAACGGCAGCTTTAAGGTAAATCCGAGAGAGGATACAATCCGATTTGAAGATGAGACCAAGTTTTATCAGGGATCCAGCTTTAATATTATCGTAGTTTATATTATTGAATATTGGGGAGTGGAATTTGAAGTAGAATATATCACATCCGGATTTATGGACTATTATGAAAAGTTTACCGGAGCATTCCCTAGAGAAGAAGTGAATCCTGCAAAATGGGTGAGAGTCACCAGAAGCGAAACCAATCAGGCAGGTGTCTATCATTATGTATATAGTGATAATGGACGTATTATCAAGAAACGTTTTGTAGTAAAGAAAAAGCTCGGGGATGCCACCATTTCCATGAGTGGTTGGAATTATGGTGATGAAGCCCCCAGACCTGTGGTATCATCAACCACCAATGCAGACAGCAGTTATATTGTTTACTATAAAAAGGCAGATGCTGCTGATGACGAATACAAAATGGCAGTTCCGACACTTCCGGGTGATTATGTAGCCAAGGTCGTTTATGCCGATAATGATAATTTCCAGGATGCCTCTGCAACCTGCAATTTTACAATTCGTAAACGACCTGTAAATGTAAAAATTCAGAACGAAACCAAAATTTACGGAGAAGAAAATCCGGCCAGCTTTACTTATAATGTAACCGGAGCAAATATGCTTTTAGGATCTGATACATTAGACAGCATCGGTTATACAGTTACTTGTGAGGCTACACAGGATAGCGATGCCGGAGATTATGATATCGTAGGAACTTGTGATTCGGCTCTTTATGATGTGGTAACAGAAAACGGAATCTTAAAGATTCTGCCTATGAAAGCAGAACTGAGTATCAGTGCAAATTGCCTCGTTTATGACAAGGTTTATGGTGATGAACCATTTATGCTCGAGGGAATCAGTACAGTCGGTGACGGTAAAGTTTCCTTTACAGTTGATGTAAACTCTAAAGCGGTTCTGGATGTGGATCAGACCGGTAAGGTCACCATCAAAAAGGCAGGTTCCGGTGTGATTCATGTTTCTTTACCGGATACCAACAATGCAAAAGGGGCTCGTCCGATTGATGTTACTGTAAATGTAGCAAAGAAGGTCGGCGATTTTGATGAGGTTCAGGAAGTATTCTATTTAAGAAGCCGTGAAAATAAAATCAAAATCGATTTAAAAGATTATCTCCCGGCAGATAGCGGAGAAGTTGATTTTAGTGCCTTTGATGAAAATCTTCATGTATCATATTTTGATTGTGACGAGAGTGTATTTGGTCCGATTTCACCTAAAATTGATGAAAACGGTCTGTTAACCGGTGACAGCAAGATTAGTCTGGTTGATTGCCGAGCAGAATATCGCATTCCTGTTACTTTAGAAAATTATGAAGACGGTATTTTAAAATTAAATATTTGTTTTGTTACCAATAAAGAAGTGGTTCTGGCTGAAGGGGAGACTGTTGAACTCGTAGAAAAGGGTCTTACCTATGGAAACAGTCTGGATACTTTGAACTTTAAGTATGCAATCTTTGTAGACAAGGATAAGCCATCTATCGCTGTTATTGGTAAGCTGTATTTTGAATATCCAACCAGAAAACCGAGTTATAACGGTGGTACAACAACAGAAACCTGGAAGTTTGTTCCGGATGAATCATACAATGGTCTCTACAGTACATGTACCGGTGAGATTACCTTTAAAATGTATCAGGCGGAACCGGAAGTCTTTGAACTTCCTACAGCAGTAACACAGACATATGATCCGCTTCTTACACTGGATATGATTGATCTGGTGGGCGGTACTGTGAATACAGCCGGTAGCTGGGAATTCAAGAATCCGGCGCAGGTTCCATCCGTAAATGATGACGGTTATGAAATCGTATTTACACCGGTAAGCCAGAATTATAAGTCAACCATCAGAAGAATCTCTCTGTTGGTTGAGCAGGCAGATGTTTATATGCTCAAAAAGCCTGTAGCAGATGGTATTGTATATGGATCAAATCTGAGAAGTTCATCTATTATGGACGGAGAAATGGTTTATGTTTCTCATATTGGAGGGACAGAGAGAACCTTTGCTGTCAGAGGTGAATATTTCTGGGATAATGATTCGATTGTTCCTTGGTTCAAGGATAGTGATGTAACAGAATATGATGTTACATTTAAACCATATGATAACAATTATAAAGATTATCAGTTTAAAATGACAATTCCTGTCAGCAAGAGTGGTTATGCACCTGGACATCTGCGTAATTCTTTGATTGAAGTGAATGCGGATAATACAGTGAAAACAGTTGCAGATTATACAGATTTACCTGCAGACTGGATTTGGGATCCAACAGATGCACAGCTGGAAATTGCAGCAGGAACCAAAGTGACAGCACATGCTGTTTATGATGGTTATGATAAAGGTAATTATTATTATGAAACCATGACCTATGAAATTTTCAGAAAGCCTTGTGAGATAGGCTCTGAGGTTGTATATACTTTAGCCGGTGAGATAGCTCCGAGCTGTACAACCGAAGGTCTCGGTCATAAGGAATGTGTTCTTTGTCAGGAGGTATTGGAATCTGATATTATCGTTTCTGCATTGGGACATGATTATGTAAAGCCGGCATTTACATGGTCTGTATCAGAAAATAATGTTGACGATACGACAGCTACAGCAACCTTTGTATGCAAGAGACCAGGCTGTGCTGATACTCACATTGGTCATACTGTAACAAAAGATTGTGATGTTGAAGTAACAGTGGTAGATCCTACTTGTTTAACAGACGGAAAGATTACTTATAAAGCTTCTGTTGAGCTGAATCTTCGATATATTGAAACCAAAGAAATTGCAATTCCTATGCTGGGACACAGCTATGAACCTGTTTTCTATGAAACAGAAAAAATTGCATATTTTACCAGCGGTGATAATCAGGGTAAACGTAAATATCCGGCAGGAGAAATTGTTTCAGAAAATTCTATTTCGGAAAATTCTGTGGATATGACCTGCTTTGATTGGGAGATATTTAGCTTAAAGGATGATGCAGGAAAGGTTAGTGTTTCCTTTAAATGTAACAGAGACGGTTGTGATCTGAATATAGATCAGCATCCATCGGCCAAGCCGGTAGTTGTGACGACTGATGTAACAGCTCAGTCAACCGCAACCTGTAATGCAAAGGGAATCAAGACATATTCAGGCTGCATCAAGTTTGGCGGATATACATTAGATGCAGTAAAGGAATATCAGGATTTAGAACGAGGACATCATTTCCATATTTATATGTATACAGTACAGCCTACCTGTGAAGAAGAAGGCTACGAAGTGAAACAGTGTGACTTCCCGGGATGTAACCAGATACAGAAGTTCACTGTACCGAAACTGGGACATAGCTTCAAGACATTGGTTGATAAGGAAACGATTTCAACCTGTGCTACTCATGGAAAGACAGCTCGTTATAAATGTACACGTTGCGATAAGTACAGCGGCGGAGAAGATAAGCCACTTGATCCAAAGAATCATGAACATCCGGATGGTTTTGAAGTACGTAATTTAGCGATTGAGTCATGCTTGACCAATGGTTACAGCGGCGATACCTATTGTAAAGCCTGTGATTCAATGCTGATCAAGGGCGTAGATATTCCGATGATCGGAAAGCACAACTGGGATGACGGAGTAGAAATTAAAAAGCCAAATGCTCTGGAAAATGGTATTAAACGCTTTACCTGTAAGACCTGTCATACCTTTAGAAATCAGGTTCTTTATTATGAAATTCCGAAAAAAGAAGTTAAGAGAACCGATGACACCAAGAAATATGTTATCAAGGTCGTAGCAGACAAGAAAAATCCGAATAAGATGGTGGTTACTTTTGTAAAACCAAAGAAGATGACCAAGGTTGTGAAAGTACCTGCAAAAGTAAAGATTGACGGCGGCTACATTCCTGTAACCAAGATTGATCCAAAGGCCTTTAAAGGAAATAAGAAGATTGAAAAGGTTGTCATTCCGGCTACGATTAAGGAACTTCCAAAGGAAACCTTTAGCGGATGTATCAAGTTAAAGACTGTATCAGTCGGCAACGGTGTCAAGACATTAGGTAAGAAATGCTTCTATAACTGTACGAACCTGAAAAAGGTAAAACTGGGAAAGAATGTCAAGACAATCGGAGAGAGATGTTTTGCAAATTGCGAATCGTTGACAGCACTTGTCATTCCAAAGAAGGTTGTGGGTATCAAAGCGCATGCATTTGAAAATATGTATTCGCTCAAGAAAATTGAAATCAAATCCACTTTCCTGATGGATAAAAAAATCAGTGACAGAGCATTCCAGGGACTGGGATTAGAAGTGAAAATCAAATTACCGAAGGCATTTGAACAAGAGTACGATGAGCTCCTTCACAAAAAGGGTCTCGAAGAGTTCAGAAGGTTAAGAAGTTAAAGGAAAAAACCTTGACTTTTTAATCGCCTTTTGAGATAATGCATTTGGAAAAAACCGTGTTAAACGGAAAAATATATTATTTTCAAGGAGGACATTTTTAAAATGGCAGCAATTGATTTAACAAAGTATGGCATTACCGGAACAACAGAAGTTGTTTACAACCCATCCTATGAATTATTATTCGAGGAAGAAACAAAAGCAGGTCTCGAAGGATTCGAAGTAGGACAGAACACAGAACTTGATACTGTTAACGTTATGACAGGTATCTACACAGGTCGTTCACCTAAAGACAAATACATCGTTATGGATGAAAACTCTAAAGACACTGTATGGTGGACTTCAGATGATTATAAGAACGACAACCACCCAATGACAGAAGAAACATGGGCTGTTGTTAAAGACATCGCTAAGAAAGAACTTTGCAACAAGAGATTATTCGTTGTTGATGCTTTCTGTGGAGCAAACGCTGACACAAGAATGGCAGTTCGTTTCATCGTAGAAGTTGCTTGGCAGGC
>JAZUKG010000241.1:0-3809 GCA_045643145.1 Lachnospiraceae bacterium
CGATTATCATCGTAATCACCGACTGTGCGATTTTCTTGTACTTAAAGCCCGATCCCGCTTTGGCAATCAATGCGCCGATTGCCGTAGCCAATATCATGGGAATAACAGGTGCCACGAAGCTTAATATCGTAAAGAATACTACGCCAAGGACACCGGAGTCACCGAATATCGCATACATTACAATCATCGGCAATGACAAAGACACATACCAGGGAAGACTTTTTACAAACATATACAAAAATCTGTCAGCAACAATTGTCTTAACCGGAAAAGGCATTGCCATAAGCATATCGTACTCTCTGAAGTTGAAGATATATCCGTTTGTTTTAAAAAAAGTAAACATGAAGGATATTGCCCAAAGAGTTATGGCGGTAATACCGGGAAGTATATCGGGAAATCCCATATAGGCCAAACCCCAGCCCAAAAGACCGCTGTAAGCCGCAATCATGATGTACACAAGAACAAAACCTATCGAGGCGCCTTTAGCCTTTTTTCTCGCCTTTTTATCAGTTGTATACTTCGCCGTGTTTCTTGAACTGGTTGAAAGAAACATCGTTGAAAGCAATAACATCCTCTTATTTTGCATCGGCAACCTCCAGGAATACTTCCTCTAAGGACTTATCTCCCGTAAGTTCCTCAATATTTCCGCAGGCAATAATTTTACCGGCTTTAATAATTGCAATTTTGTTACAAAGCTTTTCAGCAACATCAAGTACGTGTGTTGAAAAGAAAACGGCAGAACCTCTGTCGCAAAGTTCTTTCATAAGTGTCTTTAATGTAAAAGCAGCCTTGGGATCAAGACCTACAAAAGGCTCGTCCAATACCAAAAGCTTAGGCTCATGGATAAGTGCCGAAATAATGGCAACCTTCTGTTTCATACCGTGTGAATATGAGGAAATCAAATCACCGAGTGCTTCGGTAATCTCAAATCTCTCAGCATATTCCTGAATACGTGACTTTCTGTCTTCGACGCTGATATCAAAAGCGTCCGCAACAAAGTTTAAATACTGAATTCCGGTAAGATTTTCATATATATCCGGATTGTCCGGAATATATGCCGTCACTTTTTTACATTCCATTGCTTCAGTCTTTACCGAGTGACCATCAATGTAAATCTCACCGTCAGTAAAATCCATAACACCGACAACCGCCCTGATTGTAGTTGATTTTCCTGCTCCGTTATGACCGATAAACCCAAAAATATCTCCGCCCTCGACATTGAGGCTGACATTGTCGCAGGCTTTTTTCCCTTCACCATATGATTTGGTGTAATTTTTAATTTCCAACATGCTCATTGTTTTTACCTCGTTTGCGTCCTCATAGTTTGGTGTCTCTAATCTGATATCATTATGATATCACTTTTATATACTTTGTCAACACAATACGCAAAAAAACCCGTAAAAAAACCGTAAAAAAACTCGCAAAAAAAACTCTCCCACGAACCGCACAATGTCATTAAGTTAGCATTTTAACACGAGGGAAAAGTTTTAAAGAGGATGTTGGAATTGTTCCAGCATCCTCTTTTTCCATGGTTATTTACACAACAAATAGACGGATGGAAATCCGCCTGCTTAGCACGTGTAAAATCCATAGCTTTATGCTACTCTATATAGGAAACCTCTAAAGATTCTTGCAGACTGGTATCTATCTCGATGCCGGTCTGGTCTAATGGGTACAAGATTTCTTGATATGATGGTTTCCAAATCAGGTGGCGATGTAATACCGCGGTAATACTTTCTGCACATATGAGCAGCGACCGAGAAGTTAGCTTTATATGTATATTTCCTACTTTGCTTTTTCTTAATGACTACGTGCGAGGTAATCATTTCCGCAAAGTTATACATTATCAAATGTGCGTAGATATCCTGTTGTATGCATTCCACCTTTTTTGAATGGAAATCAAGCATTCCCATAGTATATTTCAGATCTCTGAAAGATGTTTCAATTCCCCACCTCAATGAATACAACCTTTTTATTTCTTCTGCCGGATACTTATCTGTGGGAAGATTAGTTATGATTGTTTCATAAGTGTCGTTAGATATAGGAAATCTCACGATTCTGAATGATAGTTTATAGAATCTGACCGGATCTTTTTTCCGACTTTTGGGCGGAAGGTAATCAAAAGCCATGTCACTCGGGATCCACCTATAATGGTTCCTGTCTTTTATCAATTCCTTCACTTCATTTGTCTGTTTTCGCGTGAGATTGAGTTCAAAACTGACATCATAGAACTCCTCATTTGGTAATGACAATCCTTGTTTGATACCATAGTCTCCATCTTTGATACGAAACAGAAAATACCATCCTTTTTCCTGAACGTGAGCAAGGTTGTTGTAGCTTTCATATCCCCTATCAGCCATCAAAAGAGCACTACGCAGCAAAGAACGGTCAACCATCTCTATAAGAGCAAAATGTTCATTTGCAGACTTAACCTTTTGAATAATTGCATCCTGATAGATTTGATGATTGAGGTTATACAAAGCATTCAGATGCAAAAGATTATAAGGTTTCTGGCCGTTTGAGCCAGACAGAAAGGAATCCACGTCATCTGGATTGGTTGGGATTTGAATTTTTGAACCATCTACAGCCAGTACAGGTAGTTCATCCTCAAAAGAATCACAAAGCTTTTTTGAAAAGAGGCGAAATACTGCTTCAAAAGCTTCTACAGTTATCTTGCATCGTTGTTGACAAAAAGCAGATGAAGTTGGAGTCTCTGGACTATCATTAAAGAGATCCAGCAATTCATTTGTAAGACTGCCGCTTCCCATACCTATTATTCCTGAAATAACCTTTTCCATAGTCAGTTTTCTTTTTCTAGAGAAGTTTCTTTCTGCATCGATGCAGAAAGACTTGGCGTTCGCTGCAACTGTTTTAATCTGAGACATCAAAAGATTCTTTACCATTTGTGGTTTCATGTGCACCTCCTTGAAATCGAGAATTATGCTTACAATTTCAAGGGCCGCTTTCGCTACCTCTAAAATATAATCAGTAGCGAAAGCGGCCGCACTTTTCAGTCCTGCTGTCAACTATTTTTTCAGAAAAAAAGACCCCTATACCATTTCTGGTATAAGAGTCTTATTGTCGTCACACTTAACTTAATGACATTGGATTTTTCGGGAGGGGAGGAATAGTTTCGAAACTATTTACTTGTTGGCAATTGCAGCCCGCAGAGCACTCCAAAGAGGGAGTAGCTACCGTTTAGTTAACTATGGTCATTACTCTGTAAAGTCCATAAACCATAAGGCAAGGATGGACTGGCCAAACCATATCCAAAACGCATAACATTATCTATCCAGTTTTGTGAAACATATGATTAAATGCAAATATCTATTCTATCAATCACAAGATGACCGGATGCTATTCCAAATTTTTTGCCGGACAACAAATGCTCTTTTAATTTTCTATGAAGTGTTGTTCTTTCCGGAAGGTTCTGATCTATTTTCGAGTATCCCGGAAATATCCATCCCATATACCAGGTTTGTTCATAATCAACGCTGTCAATATCAAATAAACTCTTAAATCCAAGTATCTTGGAATCAGCAGGTAAAAACTCCTCCAGTTCAGGCATAATCATCCATGTATTTGTAGTTATAGCCACACTACTCCATTCAGGCATATATTCGCTTTCAAATACGATGAAATCCTTCACCGATTTACATAGTGCCCTAAAATCCATATCTGCATCAGACGGAATATGTACTTCAATCGTACGATGATTTTCCTCTTCAACAAATTCGTACTCCAAGGAACCTATACGAAATTCCTGAAGCGTAACCTGTCTTTGAAACCACCATGCCCAATCATACCTA
>JAZUKG010000242.1:0-5042 GCA_045643145.1 Lachnospiraceae bacterium
ACACATGTGCATTGTAACTGAAATGACACAGTTTTCGCCCATTATTGAATGCTTATCATTGTTTGAAACTTGATTGGTCATTGTACAAATGGCTTAAATACAAGCTTTTTTGTGCAAAATAAATAAGAAAGTATAGAGAGGTAAAAAAGATGGTTACATGTAAAAAATTTGGAAGAACACTTTGTGGAAAAGACATTACACTTTACTCTTTGACAAACTCAAAGGGAATGCAGGCTGACGTTATGGATTTTGGTGCTATTTTAGTAAACCTTTTTGTTCCAAACAAAGCAGGCGAAGTAAAGGACGTAGTATTGGGATATGACAGACCAAAGGATTATTTCGAAAACGGAAGTTTCTTTGGAGCTACTGTTGGTCCTGTAGCAAACAGAACAGCAAATGCTACTTATGAACTGGATGGTATTACTTATAATTTAGCAGTGAATGACGGGCCAAATAACCTTCATTCAGATTTTGCAAAAGGTTTCCACAAGGCTATGTGGGATGCAAAGGTATTAGAAGACCGGAACGCAGTTGAATTTTCATATTCCAGCAAGGACGGATATTTAGGATTCCCTGGTAATCGTGAATTTAAGGTAACTTATACCTTAACAGAAGAGAATGCAATCGAAATTCATTATGATGCAGTAACAGATAAGAACACAATCTTTAACCCAACCAATCATACCTATTTCAACTTAAAGGGTCATGATAGTGAAACAACAGTAGAAGATGTAGTTCTTACACTCAAGGCTTCTCACTATACCAAGGTAATTCCGGGCGCAATCCCAACAGGAGAAATCGCTCCGGTAGCCGGTACACCATTCGATTTCACTACTGCAAAGGTAGTTGGAAAAGAAATTGATGCAGAGCATGCACAGCTCGCACTGGTAAAAGGATATGACCACAACTTTGTTGTAGATGATTATAAAGAAGGACAGGTTCAGAAGATTGCTGTTGTAGAAGATGCAAAGGCACAGAGAACTATGGAAGTATATTCTGATCTTCCTGGTGTACAGTTCTATACAGGAAACAATATGGTACCTGAGCTCGGAAAGGGTGACGCTTATTACCCGGTACGCGGCGGACTTTGTCTGGAAACTCAGTTCTATCCAAACAGTGCAAATCAGGAAGGCTTTATTAAGCCACTTCTGGCTGCAGGCAAACCATTTGCTTCAACTACTATTTATAAATTTGTATAAAGTTAACCGTTACGGTTAAAATGAATGTGTCAGGTTTTTACGAAAACTTGATATGTGGCCTGAGCCAATCAGCATGGCGAGGGTTCAGATGATAAAGGAAGTAAGCAATATGGAAAACAATGATAAAAAAGAACGATTAAAAAGAACGACAGCCATGAATCTTTGGCTACGACTTTTTGTTGGCGGATTCATTATATATATGCTTCTGGATGTATTCAAAGGACTGGGAGGTCAGGCGGCAAAGGATCAGATTATTCTGGGAGGTTTATCTCTGGTAATCTGCCTCGCCAGTCTCGTAATCATGGGCAATTCTGCTTTCAGACTGATTAAAAAGGATTATTATGATCCGATTCGTGAACTGACAGAGAGCAGTGAAGATGAGGATACCGCGCAGGAAACAGAAGAATCCGACAAATAACATGAAAAATATCAGATTTCCCCTTAAACAGACAAATAGTTCTGCTTAAGGGGATTTTTTTGCCTAAATGAGTCGTAAAAATATGGAATCGCCTGTCCTTGTTTCGCCAAATTATACGGTTTTCTATGTGTATGATGTTTTTTAAGAAGGTCACAAAAAGAAAGGAAGCCGTAAAAATGGAAAACAAACTAGCTAAAGTTCCAAGCAATGTAAAACTGATAGGACAAGCACCTGAGGAACAAAAGATTTATATCGAAGATTACGTAATGACCTATTTAAAGCAAACCTTAAATCAGGAAAAAAAGCTCCGGGTTTCTGTTTTATATGGTCGCAAAGAAATGATAGGGGACAAGCTGTACTGGTTTGTTCACGGGGCAATTGAAGCCTGTCCGGATTTTTTTATGGATAAAACTATTTTAGATGAACAGTCCTGGCAGCATGTCAATGAAGTGGCGGAAAAGTTCTTTCCGGATTTTGCCATTCTCGGATGGGCAATGACCGGAGGAAACACACCCGGCAATATGAAAACGATACATGACAGTGAGTTTTTTGAACTATTTACCAAAGGAGAGCAAAAGGATACCTTGTCCGAACAGATTATTCGTACACAGAAAACCTTCTTTCGAAGTGATCAAAAGCTGTTTTATGAATTTCATTCGGATTCAAATGAGGAGAGAATCTTTCTATATGAAAAAGGAAAGATGAAGCAGCAAAGCGGTTTTTATATTTTCTATGACAGAAATGAAAATATGCAAAACTATATGGTATCACTGCGAGTAGCGGAAAGAAGTAACGAGGAGTATGAATCGGATCGAGTGATTCGATATGCCAGAAAAAATGTCAGTGAACAAAAGAAGGAAAGCAGGAAAAAGAAAAGCTCCACTTTTTTTGCCTGTCTTTGCATGATGCTGGTAATGACAATCATGGTAATCAGCATGACGATGATGAATGGGTATGAAATGATGCAAAATATGCAGACAACCCTTCACCAAATATCAGACAGAGTTCAGACCTCTATTGAAAATGGGAAGGCTGTAGTGTCGGAGTCGGTAGCGCAAATGAAGACAGAAGAAAGCTCGGATGTTATTTCTGATAACAGTCAAACCGAAAGTGTTATGAATGAAACATCGGCTGATTTGGCAGCAGATGACTTAACGCTGGATGATACGAGTTTGGTATCTGCGAAAGCTATGCCGGAAATCGCAGCCGAAGATAGCCCGAAGCAACCTGAGGATACAGACCAGCAGGACGCAGAGCCACAGGCAGCAGAACAGCAGATCGCAGAGCCGCAGGTAACAGAGCAACAGGCAACAGAACAACAGGACGCCGAGCAGCAGGTTACAGAGCAGCAGGACATCGAGCAGCAGGATACAGAGCAGCAGGACATCGAACAGCCACAGACAGTAGCGCAGCCGGAAAAAACAGATTCCTATATCATTCAAAAAGGGGATACTCTGGCGAGCATCAGTCTAAAATTTTATGGGACATTGTCAAAGATGGATGAAATCTGCTTGGTGAACCATATCGAGGATAAAGATAATATTTTATATGGCCAAAAAATAGTTCTCCCTTGATGATAATGTGATATACTGTAAGATAAGTATGTTAAAAGCTACGTTAGATTAAGAAAGAGAGTCAGCAATGAAAAGCGAAAGAGTTTCAGATTATAAGGATAAAATTTTTAAACATAAAATGGGCCTTTTATATAGAACACTTCTGATTATAGTGCTTATCGTATTGGCGTTTGCCGGTGTGAAATATTATCTGGATCATCAGGTTTATAACACCTTTGAAACCATGCAAACCATGAAAAGAGTCGGAACCTCAGAAAGTGTTTATCTCAATTATGACGGAAGATTACTTACATATAGTAAGGATGGTATTTCTGCCTATGATGCAAAGGGCAATCAGCTGTGGAACCAGACCTATGAAATGCAGTCTCCGATTGTAAAGCAGCAGGGACAGTATGTTATCGTATGCGATTATAAAGGAAGTATTTATTATCTGATGGATCAAAATGGTCCGATCAGCAGTGTGGATACACATATGCCAATTTTAAGCCTGGATGTTTCCAAAGGCGGAGTAGTGGCAGTCAGTGTTCAGGATAATGAAACGGTATTTCTTAAACTCTTTACCAAAGAGGGAGAACTGATTGCAGATACCAAGACTACCATGAGACAAAGCGGATATCCGATTTCTTTTGCTTTATCACCGGATAATATTAAGTTTGGAGTTTCTTATTTAAAAGCAGAGGGCGGTAAAATGAATTCAACTCTCGCATTTTACAATTTCGGCGGTGTCGGCAAAAATGAAATGGACAACCTTGTCAGCGGTTTTGATTATCAGACCAAAATCTTTCCTCTTTTAATCTATCCGAATGAAAATTATGCCATTAGTGCATCCGATAATCTGATTTCGATTTTTGAGGGAAAACAAAAACCAAATAAAAAGAAGGAAATCGAACTTGAAAATGAAATCAAGGGTTTCTATTATAATGAATCTTATTTTGGTGTTGTATTCCAGGATATGGATCAGGAAGGAAAGATTCGTATTCAGATTTATGATATGAACGGAAAAGAAGTTCTCAATCAGGTACTGGATTTCCAGTACAAAGATATTTATATCGATGCGGATCGTCTCATTGTATATAATGAAGCCAGACTTTTGATTATCAGCATGAGCGGTATCGTTAAGTTTGATGGTGAATTAAACGGTGAAGTAAAAGCAGTCATTCCGATAGATGACAGAAATGAGTTTTTGGTTGTATATGATAACGATATGCAGCTGATTAAACTGCGATAATGGATTTTTCGCTCTATCAGATTATCTGTCTTTTGATATTAGCTGTATGTATTATAGTCGGTTTCTCAAAAGGGTTTATACAAATGCTTGGCAATATCGGGGCCAGTGTTTTATCCCTGGCCTTCTTTTGGGCAATCAGAAACTGGGCTTTTGACAGCTTCCTGACTACTTTACTTTTTGAAAGAGGAGTCCTGCTCGTACGAATTGTATTATGTATCATTATATATGTAGTATTATTCCTGGTGTTAAAAGCGATTTTGACATCTCTCAAATTTTTGGCAAAGCTACCAATTATTAAAGGAGTAAATAAACTTCTGGGCTTAGTAGCCGGTGGTGTATTTGGAATGATTTTAATTGGTGTAATGACTCTCTTTACTGAGTGGCTTGGCAAGTAAAAAATTTTTTCAAAAAAGTTTAGAAAAGGTGTTGACATCTAAAAACCAAGATGATAATATAAGGAAGTCGCTTGTGAAAAGCAAGAGACAGAACCTTGACAAATAAACAGCAATGCAACCCTGAAAATTCTAAATAAAGAATTGTTCAGAGAACAAAACCTAAAAAAACAGTAAAACGGTTTAAAAAATTAGCTAGAGTTAATTTTGAATCGGATCAACATTTAAACA
>JAZUKG010000243.1:0-15598 GCA_045643145.1 Lachnospiraceae bacterium
ATGGCAGGAACAATACAGAAAATTAATGTGACAAAAATGAGTGAGCCGGTGGTTTTCAACAATCATGTAGATGATTGCATCGGAACCGGCAGAATGGGACTGGCGCTTACCAAGGAATACTATGAGCAGCTCGCCCTGGTACAAAAGGAAATCGGATTTTCTTTTATTCGCGGTCACGGATTATTTACAGATGATATGGCTATTTATCAGGAATACGAAGAGGATGGAGTAAAGAAGGTCGAATACAACTTTACCTATCTGGACAGGGTAATGGATGATTATATGAGCCTGAATATCAAGCCGTTTTTAGAGCTCGGTTTTATGCCAAACAAATTAGCCAGCGGCGATCAGACTATTTTCTACTGGAAAGGAAATGTGACTCCTCCGAGAGATTATGATGAATGGATTAAACTGGTACAGGCAACACTTACTCATTTGTGTGACAGATATGGACAGGAAGAAGTACTGACCTGGCCTATTGAGGTATGGAATGAGCCAAACCTCAGAGGCTTTTGGAAGGATGCCGATATGGATGAGTACTTCAAGCTTTTTGAAAAGACCTTTTATGGTATCAAAAAGCTCGATGAACGTTTCAGAGTAGGCGGACCGGCAGTTTGCGGCGGCAGTGACGAAATCTGGATTTCTGCATTTATGAAATACTGTGATGAACACAAAATTCCGGTGGATTTTGTCACCAGACATCATTACAATACAGAGCTTCCGGAAAAGGTCGGACATTATGGCTATGCACAGCTGACAGAAGCAGAAGCCGGCTTTGAAAATCTGCATACGACCAGAGAAATCATTGATCAGTATCCACAGTACAAGGGACTGGAAATCAAGATTACCGAATTTAATACATCGTATATTCCAAATTGTCCGCTTCATGATACCAATCAGAATGCAGCTTATATTGCTCATGAGCTGGCCAGACTCGGGGATGACAATACCTGTTATTCTTATTGGACCTTTGGCGATGTATTTGAAGAGCAGGGAGTGCCTTTTACACCGTTCCACGGAGGCTTCGGACTGGTAGCAAACGGACTGATTCCAAAGCCTACTTTCTACAGTTTTGTATTTTTCAAAAAATTGAAAGAAAAAGAAGGAAATTGTGTATATAAAGATGACAATTGTGTCGTAATGAAGTATAATAATGAGTATCGAGTGATACTTTGGAATGATACCATCAACAGATGCGATAAAACGATTGATTTCCACCTGGAATTGGAGGCCGAAGGCGAGAAATGGTCAGTGATTTCTAAACTGGTGGATGAGGATCATTGCAATCCGTTAAAGATCTGGAATGTCATGGGTCAGCCGGCTAATTTGACGAAAGAAGAAACAGAGCTTCTCAGACAGTCAGCAAGGCCTCATGTTGATGGAGCCATTTTAGATACCAAAGACGGAAAAATCAGTATGGACATCACTCTCAAAGAACATGGTTTAATGTATCTGGAACTAAAGTCTTATCACGTAACTGCCGATAGAGGATATGACTATAATCGCGTGATGGAATTTTAAATAAATTACGCCAAGGAGGGCTTTTTTATGAGTGAAGAAAAAGCAGTGAAAGAACCAAAGATGAAAAAGATCAAGCTACCAAAGGTGAAAAAGGAAAAGGCTCCAAAAGCTGATAAAGCACCTAAAATGAAAAAACAGACAGGCTACAGCAAGTTTAATTCCCTGCAGGTTAAGGTTAGCGGATTAATTATTTTCAGCGTTATTGTGGCCTCACTTCTCATTACGTTTTCGATGGTTTCCTACACCAAGAATCTTTTAGTGGATGCATCTTATGCCAAGATGACCAACGTAGTAAATTCTTATGGTGCATTAATCGACAGAGCGGAGACAGATAACAATGCCAAGGTATTGCCGACAGAAGATTATACCGAATTTCTGGACGGACTTCAGGTTGACGGATCGCCATCTTCTTATTGCTTTATCGTAGATAAAAATGGTTTAGTAAAATATCATATCGATGAAAAGAGAATCGGTATGCCAAATAAAAACAAGGTTATCACCGAAATCATCGGTCAGCTCAGCAAGGGTGTTAAGCCTGAAAATCTTTGTTTGGAATACGAAGAAGACGGAAAAACATGGCTTGCCAGCTACTACATTACTTCAATCAAAACTGTTGTAGTTATGTGTGCGGATTCAAACGAGCTGATTTCTCCGATCAATGCATTGGTAACCAGAGCCATCATTTTGATTTGTGTGATTCTGGTAATCGGACTGGCATTAACCTTCTTTATGGTCAGAACCTTTACCAAACCACTCGAGCAGGTTATTGAGATTATTCGTGATACAGCACAGCTCAAGCTTGTGCTTCCTGAAAATATGGATAAGCTTTGCAAACGTAAAGACGAAACCGGTGTTATGAGCCGTGCCGTTAGTGAAATGAGTCAGAGCTTACAAAAGGTAGTTGCCAAGATTGATTTGGCCAATGACCATATCAAGAACAACATGGAAAAACTGGAAAATTCAAGTAATCAGGTACATGTATTCTGTACAGACAACTCGGCTACCACACAGCAGCTGGCAGCCAGCACACAGGAAGTTACAGAAATGGCAAATCGCATGTCCGGTTATGTGGATGATATGAGAAAGCAGTTCCAGGCTATTACCAATGAAACTGCCAAGAGTAACAAAGCTTCAGAAGAAATTGCCGGCAGAGCCAAGAACATGCAGCATTCTACACAGGAAGCAATCTACAAAACTCAGGAAATGTATCAGTCTATCAAGGACAAGACAGAAAATGCTCTTGACGGATTGAAAGCAGTTTCTCAGATTAATGAACTTACCAGCGCAATTATGGAAATTTCAGACCAGACCAGTCTTCTTTCTCTGAATGCCAGCATCGAAGCTGCGAGAGCAGGTGAGGCAGGAAGAGGCTTCTCAGTAGTAGCTTCTGAAATCAGTAACTTAGCAAACAGATCACTGGAAACAGTTGGTGATATCGACAAGATTATCGTTGATGTAAATGATGCAGTTGCCAAGATTACAGCCAGCATGGAAGAAACCAGTGCATTCCTGGAAAATCATGTATTAACCGATTATGATAACTTTAATCATATTGGTGACCAGTACTATCAGGATGCAGATACCTTTAAAGCAGGTATGGATCATATTTCCAAGAGAGCAGAGGCTTTAAATGCATCAATCAAGGAAGTAGAAGCAGCAGTAGAAAGAATTCACACCAGTATGGACGAAACCACTTATGGTGTAACAGATATCGCAGAAAAGACATCCAATGTAGTTTCTGCTACCAGCGATAACTATCAGATGACAAATGACACCGTAGACAGTGTCAACGAACTGAAGGATATCGTTAACAGCTTTCAGTTTTAATAGTACTATTTTTTAAGGATCAGTCATATGTATAGACATAGAGGACGGAAGGAAAGACCTTCCGTCCTAATTTGTTATTTACCGTGGCCCGGCGTCGCGGGGGAAAAGGGGAAAAATGAAAACAGATCAGAAACATAAAATTGAATTTGAAAAGACTGCGATGAAGGTATCCTATGTCAGTATTGTAGGAAATGTGGTGCTGACAGTGTTTAAATTACTGGCAGGAATTTTGGCGCATTCACAGGCTATGATCAGTGATGCGATTCATTCTGCGTCAGATGTATTCAGTACCTTTGTGGTTATGATCGGGATCAAAATGGCAGCAAAATCCTCTGATGAGGATCATCCGTATGGGCATGAACGAATGGAATGCGTGGCAGCCATTGTGCTGGCGATTATTCTCTGCCTTACCGGTATCGGAATCGGCAGAAATGCGCTCCTGCAGATTATGAGCGGAGAATTTGATTTAGCCATGACTCCGGGAATGCTGGCACTCTTGGCAGCAGTAGTGTCTATCGTAGTCAAGGAAGCTATGTTTTGGTATACGAGATACTATGCCAATCATTTGGATTCCGGTGCTTTAATGGCAGATGCCTGGCATCACAGAACCGATGCACTTTCGTCAGTGGGTGCGCTGGCCGGTATCTGGTTTGCCAGAAACGGATATCCCGTAATGGATAAGATCGCCAGTCTGGGAATCTGTCTTTGTATTATCAAGGCAGCTTATGAAATCTTCAAGGATGCGATTGACAAAATGGTAGATAAATCCTGTGATGAAGAAACGCAGCAGAGAATGCGAGAGATTATCCTGACGCAGGAGGGTGTCATGAGCATAGACCTGTTGCAAACCAGGGTCTTTGGAAATAAAATATATGTGGACCTCGAAATCGGTGCGGATGCCAATATGACTCTCAAAAATTCCCATGCCATAGCAGAGGGAGTACATGACAGGATTGAAGAGGCATTTCCAAAGGTAAAGCACATCATGGTTCATGTGAATCCAAAAGAATAAGATTAGGGGGAAGGAAATGAAACGATACTGTGCAAACTGTCAAAAAGAGTTTGAATTCAACATAAGAAGTGCAAAGGATCTGGAAAATCTCACTTGTCCGGAGTGCGGGGCAGTGATTGATAAAAACAGCAGAAAACCTGTCAATCAGAAAGAAGCAGAAAGTGCAGCGAATGCCATCGGAAATGCGTTCGGTATTCTGGCTTATATTGGCTATATATTCTATTTTGTAGCTGCCTTTGCAGGAATTTATAGCTATATAAAGGGCTGGGACAGCGTGCTTTATGTACTGGCACTTTTGGTAACTGTGGTTTATTTCTTTCAGTACCGAAACAGCGAATGGGGAATCATATGGTATGCTCTCTTTGGCGGAGCAGGATATATCATGGGGCATGGCCTGAGAGGGAGCTGCCTCGGAATTATGATTTTTTTGATTGTCAGACATTTACTCAGAAGAGTGTTTATATCGCTGATTATGAAACTGGTCTCAGCATCTAAAAATGCACCCTGAAAAATTTGTGCTTGACAATAGATATGTCCGATAGTATTATGTTGCCTAACGGAGCGAGGGCGGCTTCAAAAAATAAGATTAAGGAGGTAATAATTATGAAGTTAAGAACAACAGCCAATCATTCAACTGTATATCGTATAACTACTAATGTGTTACCTCAGGAGCGTATATTCTAAATTAAGAGACGGTCTTTATTTGACTATTGTTTGAAACTGAATTTAGGCGCTACGGTGATAACACCGTAGCGCTTTTTTGTAGTTCGCCAGGAAAACAAGCAGTGCCGCAGGTGCTATTTGTTTTCAAGCGAACGTACATTGAGATAATCAGAGAGCACGCAGTGCGGATGACGCGGAGCGGCAGGATTATCGAGATGTTGACGAAATATCAGAGAGCACGCAGTGCGGATGACGCGAAACGGCAGGATTACCGAGATGTTAATACAATAATAGAAATAAAAGGAGGGATTCAGAGTGAATAAAATCACATCCTATATTTGGAAATATAAATGGTATTACGTAATTGCTTTATTATCACTTTTTATTGCAGTTACGCTGGATATGATTTCACCGATGCTGACTCAGAAAGTCGTAGATGATGTCATCATCGGAGGAAAAATGGAAGAGCTGAAATATCTTTTGCTGGGATTCTTTGCAGTAGGAGGCGGCCGAAGCCTGTTTCAGTACTTAAAAGAAATCAATTTTGACAATGCAGGAAATAAAATTTCATCCAACATGCGTAAAGATTTATTCAGACATATTCAGGGTCTTAGCGCAGATTATTTTGACAAAAACAACACCGGAGAGCTCATGGCCAGAATCAAGGACGATATCGACCGTATCTGGGATGCTCTCGGATTTGTCGGAATGCTTTTAATCGAGGTTATTTACCATACCTCCATTATCCTGGTTTGTATGGCACGCATCAATTTACTGCTTTCAGTGATACCGCTCATAGCCATGATCCTTTGCGGTTCCATCGCAGTGATTATGGAGCGAAAGCTTGACAGGGTATATGGAGAAATCAGTGAAGAGAATGCGACATTAAATACCATCGCCGAGGAAAACCTCGCCGGGGTGAGAACGGTAAAGGCATTTGCCAGAGAAAAGTTTGAGATTACCAAGTTCCTGTCACACAACAAAAAATATTATGACCTGAACATGCAGCAGTCCAAGGTATTTGTAAAGTACTATCCGTACATCAACCTGATTACCAAGGCAGTACCGCTGTTAGTTATTCTCGCAGGAGGAGGCCTGGTAGTAGGCAATCAGATGACCATCGGACAACTTACCGCATTTTTGGAGTACTCCATGAACATCTGCTGGCCACTGGAAATGCTCGGATGGCTGACCAACAGCTTTTCATCTGCAGTGGCTTCCAATCGTAAGTTAAAGAAAATTTATGCAGTGGAATCCTCTATCCGGGAAAAAGAAAATCCGATAGATCCGCAGGAAATCAAGGGTGATATCCGATTTGAACATGTTTCCTTTCACAAAGAGGATATGTTCATGATCTTAAAAGATATCAACTTTGAAGTAAAAGCCGGTAAAACCCTCGGAATCATGGGGGCGACAGGCGCCGGAAAGACATCCATCGTACAGCTTTTAGAGCGTATGTATGATGCCACAGACGGAGCTATCTACATAGACGGAGTGGATATCAGAGACTTGAAGCTGCAAAATCTTCGAAGCAATGTATCCTTTGTCACACAGGATGTATTCCTGTTCTCAGATACCATTGGAGAAAATATAAAGCTGGGAAACAAGAGTGTGATTGATTTAACCGCGATCAAAAAAGCATCCAAGGCGGCTCAGGCCAAAAGCTTTATTGAAAAGATGGACAATCAGTATGATACCGTAATCGGTGAAAGAGGCGTCGGCTTATCCGGCGGTCAGAAACAGAGAATCAGCATCGCCCGCGCTCTGGCTAAAAAGACACCGATTCTGGTACTCGATGATTCCACATCAGCACTTGATATGGAAACCGAAAGAGAAATCGAGCATACCCTCGATACCTTAAAGGAAACTACAAAAATTATCATCGCACACCGCATCAGCGCAGTCAAAAATGCAGATGAAATCATCGTGCTCGAGGACGGCGAAATTAAAGAACGCGGAACGCATGATACTTTGCTGGAAAAGAAGGGACTTTACTATCAGACCTACCTGGTACAGACAGGTCAGAGTGAGGAAGCATAAAGCCCTGACAAACCGCAAAGATAATCAAATAGAATGGAGGGAGAAGACATGGCTGTTAATTCATATAAAGACGATGAACAGCTAAAAGAAAAAAGCAAAGTCGAAACCATGAAACGACTGTTTCGCTATTTGCTGGATTACAAGCTTTCGCTGTTTATTGTATTAACCTCTATGGCCTATGCCATAGTCATAAGCCTGATCAATCCGCTGATTATGGCGGATGCCATTGACAATTATGTCAGAAAAGGAAATCTCGAGGGCTTATATAAAATACTGGGAATTACCCTGGCATTAAACATAGTAGTCGTACTGGTCGTAAAGCTGAGAATGTACATCATGGCCAAGGTTTGCAATGACATTATCATGAGAATCAGACAGCAGCTTTATACACATATTCAGACACTGGACTTTCAGTTTTTTGATTCCAGACCAACCGGAAAAATATTGTCGCGAATCATAGGAGATATCAATTCGCTAAAGGATGTATTATCCAACTGTGTGACATCTTTTATTCCGGACGGAATCACCGTAGCAGCAGTAATGATTATTATGTTTTTCAAAAATCCGATTCTGGCAGCATCGGCACTGATTGCAACACCGTTTATGATCGGAGGAATCCTGCTTTTAGAGATAAAGGCTCATCCGAGATGGCAGCTTTTCAGAAAGAAATCTTCCAATCTGAATGCCTTTGTGCATGAGGATATGGCAGGGATTCGAGTGATTCAGAGCTTTGCAGCAGAAAAGGAAACCGAGGAAACCTTTGATGAGCTGATTGCTGAACACAGACAGTCCTTTATCAAAGCGATTTTATTAAGTGACGGATTTGGTTCCATCATTGATATGTCCTGGGGAATCGGAACGATTTGCATGTACTTTGTAGGTCTGGTGATTCTGGGCGTAGACAAGGTATCAATCGGAACCTTTGTAGCATTTTCATCCTATATGGGAATGTTCTGGTCACCTATGTTTAACCTGAGCAATTTTTATAATCAGGTAGTAACCAACATCGCAGGTGCAGAGAGGGTCTTTGAAATTCTCGATACACCGTCCAAAATTGCTGACAGTGAAGATGTCAGTGAAATGCCGGAAATCGAAGGAAAGGTCAGCTTTGAACATGTTACCTTCTCCTATGAAGAGAATGTAAAGGTACTCGATGATGTCAGCTTTGACATAAAGCCGGGCGAAACTATCGCACTGGTTGGAGCAACCGGAGCAGGAAAATCCACAATTGTGAACCTGATCAGCCGTTTCTATGATGTACAGGAGGGACAGGTAAAAATTGACGGAAGAGAAGTTGACAGCGTATCCATTGAATCCTTGAGAGCGCAGATGGGGATTATGACGCAGGATAACTTCTTGTTTACAGGAACGATTAAAGAAAATATACGATACGGCAGACTGGATGCTACAGATGAAGAAATCATCGAAGCAGCCAAGGCAGTACGTGCACATGAGTTTATCATGAAATTAAAGGATGGATATGACACCGAACTGACCGAAAGAGGCGGTGGTCTTTCTATCGGGCAAAAACAGCTTTTGGCATTTGCCAGAACCATGGTTTCCAATCCAAAGATTTTGATTTTGGATGAGGCAACCTCGAGCATTGATACCAGAACCGAAAAACTGGTTCAGGAGGGCATTGAAGAGCTATTAAAGGGAAGAACCTCCTTTGTCATTGCTCACAGACTTTCTACTATACAGAAAGCAGATCGTATATTTGTGGTAGATGATGGCCGTATCATTGAGGAAGGTAATGTAGCTCAGCTTTTGGAACAGAAGGGAGCTTATTACAGACTTCATATGGCACAAGCCATTTAAGTCATTTAGCTATTGAAAATAGCTAAGATGTGAAAGGAGAATTATGGAAGCAAATAATAAATTAACGCTAAAACAGAGCGTTTTGAATGCCTTTTATGCCAACAAGCTGGGCTATAGCATCAGCAAAAGCATAGTCATTCATTCCTGGTTTTTATGGATGGTTGGCTTTGGTCAATGGGTATTCTTTGACGGTGTGTTTTTGAGAAAAATAGTAGACGGATTGGACCGTAACGTAGGCTTTGGGCCAATCTTTAAATTCATCGCCATTACCGGTATTGTGATGGCAACCCTGGGTCTGTATACAGACTATGTAGAAAATGTAGTGTATCCTCTGGAAACCAACCGATTGTTTGGCGGTATCTATTCCAAAATGTATGCCAAGGCCAGAAACGTAGATTTGAAATGCTACGAAAATCCGGACTTTTACAACCGTTATACCAAGGCAATGGACGGAGCAGAAGAAAAAGTAACTGCCATTATCAGGGGATTAATCGGTACCGTAGTCGGCAGCGTTTCAGCAGTTATCGTATTTTATCTGATGTATGAAATTGATCACTATGCGATTTTATTTATTCTGTCGCCACTGGCCGGAAACTTTATTTTCGGAAACTTTAAAAACAAATATGAGTTCAAACGATATGAAGAACAGGCACCAAATGAAAAGGTACTCAACTATGTCAGTCGTATGATGTATCTGCCGGACGGAGCCAAGGAAATCCGTTTATCCAATGTATTTTCACTCATGAAAAAGCAGTATCACGAGGCTACAGAGGAAAATGTCAGAATCGCGAAAAAGTATGCCTTTGCTAACGCAGGACTTAGCTTTTTGAGAATTACATTTACCTTTACGGTTATCTTTGAAGGTGTGCTTTTATATGCGATTTACAGAAAGCTGGTTACAGGAACTATTACACTGGCACAGCTTACGATCATGACCAGTTTGATGGTAGCCATGACCTGGATTTTGATTCGTGTATTTGAAAATATCATGGAAATATTAAAGCATGGTATGTTCATCAATAACCTGCGAAGCTTTTTGGAATACAAAGAAGATATTCCGGAGGATCAGGACGGAGAAATGCCTTCAAACGAATTTGAATCCCTGGAATTTCGAAATGTTTCTTTTAATTATAATGCACAGGATCCGGAAAGCAGCAATACGATTCGAAATCTTTCCTTTACCATTAAAAAGGGACAGATGGCAGCACTGGTGGGCCACAACGGTGCAGGTAAGACTACCATCATCAAGCTGTTATTAAGACTTTATGACCCTACTGAGGGTGAGATTTACTATAACGGTAAAAATATCAAAGTGTACAACTTAAAAGCTTATCGTGAGCTTTTTGCAACTACCTTCCAGGATTACCAGATGTTTGGTATGAGCGTGAAGGAAAATGTTCTCATGGGAAGACAGTATGACAATGAGGACGAGGAAGTAATCAAGGCTTTGAAAAAAGCAGGTGTTTATGACAAAATCATGACCTTAAAGGATGGAATCCATACTGTTATGACCAAAGAATTTGATGATGACGGTGCGGTTCTTTCCGGCGGTGAAACGCAGAAGGTGGCAGTAGCCAGAACCTTTATCAAGGAATCTCCGATGAAGATTTTTGATGAACCTTCCAGTGCGCTTGATCCGATTGCAGAGTATGACCTTTTCAAAAATATTATGAAGGAAGGTAACAAACATACGATGCTCTTTATTTCTCACAGACTTTCTTCTGTAAAGGACTGTGACAAGGTATTTATGCTCGAACAGGGAACTCTGATTGAAGAAGGAACCCATGCCCAGCTCATGGAACTGAACGGAAGCTATGCGCAGATGTACAAAAAGCAGGCCATGAATTACCTGGCATTAAATGAAGATGAGGTTGAGGAAGTGGTTTCAAGCAAAGCCTCAAAGCCGGTAGACAGTCTCAGTGAAGCTGAGCTAAGAGAGGAGGTGCTCTCATGACAGTATTAAATCAGAAAGAAAAAGAAAAAACAAAGCAGTCTGTAAAGGAAGTCTTTGCTAACAATTTCTTCTTTTTAAAGCTTATGTTCAGTGCATCCCCTGCCTATATATTATTCTTTGCATTAGATGCCATTCGCGGACAGGTATCCATCTTTTTTGAACATACCGTCGGAATTGGTTATGTATTGGAGGCAGCAGAGTTTGGATATCCGTTCAGACGAGTTGCAGCATTTATATTGATTTTGGCAGCATGTATTACCGTAGGAATGGTATTTACTGTCATCGCAGGTGATTATATCGGTGAAAAAGAAAGACCGAAAGTACGTGAAAAGATTAAGCTGATGCTTTATGAAAAAGCAAAGGAATTGGATTTGGACTGCTATGATAATCCGGAGTTTTACAATGCTCAGGTATTAGCTATTTCAGAAGTTGACAAGCAGATTGACCGTGTTACCAAATTCGTACAGGATACGCTTTCCGGTATAACAGTACTGGTACTGACTGCTGGATACTTCTTTGTGAAGGATAAGTTCTCTATCGTATTTGCGATTGCATCCTTTGTGCTTGGATTTATCTTTACACAGATTTACAACAAAATGAATTATCTGGTCAGAGTGGAAAGTATTCCGTTCTCCAGAAAAAGAGATTATATCAAACGAATCTTTTACTTAAGTGATTATGCCAAGGAAATCAGATTAAATCCGGGTGTTTCAGATATATTATTTAAGCAGTTTAAAGATGCGAATGATGAAGTGTATCAGGTAGAAAAGAAGTATGCGAGAAAGAAATTTATCTTTGCATTCATCAAGGACTATCTGTGCAAGGAATTCTTTAGCGATGTATTATTTATTACATACCTGGTGTTCCAGTCAGCGGTTAAAAAGCTGTTATCCTTTAGTACAGTCGCTATTTTGTATCATTCCTTTGGAGAATTGAAACAGGGACTCAGAGTCTTTACAGAAACCTATCCGTTTGCCTGTGAGACCAGCCTTTATGTAGGAAAAATCAGAGAGTTCCTGGCTTATGAACCAAAGATTACAGACGGAACCGAAATTCCAAATACACAGGCCAAGGAAATCGAACTTAGAGATGTTTCCTTTGCATATGGTGAAAACAATCAGGAAATGCTCTTAAAGAATCTCGATCTTCAGATTCAGCCGGGCGAAAAGATTGCTTTGGTGGGATACAACGGAGCCGGAAAAACTACTTTGGTTAAACTCTTGATGCGTCTTTATGATGTAAAGAGCGGAGCGATTTTAGCTGACAAAAAAGACATTCGTGATTACCGCGTAAATGCATACAGAAATACCATTGGAACCGTATTCCAGGATTTCCAGATCTTTGCCGGAAATATCAAAGAAAATGTCGTATTGGATACAGAGGATAAGGGCGACGTAGCTCAGATTAAGGCAGCACTGACCGATAGTGGTCTCATTGAAAGAATTCAGGGTATGGAGGACGGACTTGATACACCTCTGACCAAAGAATTTAAGCAGGAGGGTATCAACTTATCCGGTGGTGAGGCACAAAAACTGGCCATTGCCAGAGTCTTTTACAAAGATGCCGGTCTCATGATTTTAGATGAGCCATCCAGTGCACTGGACCCGATTGCAGAGTATCAGCTGAACCATGCGATGCTCACTGCGACCAAGGATAAAACGGTTATTTTCATTTCACACCGTTTATCAACAACCAGAATTGCAGACAGAATCATCATGCTGGAAAACGGACGTATCGTGGAACAGGGTAGTCATGATGATTTATTAAAACAAAACGGAAAATACGCACAGATGTGGAAGGTTCAAGCCGGCGCATATATTGCGGTTTAATTTAACAAATACTGACTATGGATTTATCTGTAGTCAGTTTTTTGTTGCTGTAAAAGCAATGCTTTCCGTGATTAAATATAATGTAGTATCGCAGAAAAGAATTGAGCGAAAGTCACATTTTGTGTATAATAGTCTGAGTTTGAGTAGTTTTGACTAGAAATGAGGATTAAGCATGTACAAGATTATGTCAGCCGATGAGGCAGTAGATATCATTAAAGACGGAGATGTGATTTGTTTAAATTCCTTTTTGGGAATTGAAAACCCGGTAGAAATTCATGAAGCCATTTATCGAAAGTTCAAGGCAACCGGCTCTCCCAAACATTTAACTATGGTTTCCAGTGCCGGATTTGGTATTTGGGATGAAAATAGAAATGCAGAAGGATATATCAGAGAAGGCGCAGTAGATAAATTAATCTGTGGCCATTTTGGTGCGATGTTCAGTACCAAAAAGCTGGTGCTGGAGGATAAATTTGAAGCCTACAATTTACCTCTCGGATGCATCTCACATGCTATTCGTGCACAGGCAGGTGGTGTTCCGGGAGCTTTATCTAAAGTAGGCTTGGATATCTTTGTGGATCCGAGAATTGACGGACCGGCCATCAACAATATTTCTCATGATGATTCGCTCGTAAAAAATGTAGAGGTAGACGGAGAAGAATTCCTCTATTATAAATTGCCAAAGTTAAACGTAGCGATTATCAAGGGAACGGCAGCAGACTATAAAGGAAACATTTCTTTTGATGATATGTATATGTCAGGGGATGCCCTTTCTATCTGTCAGGCAGTGAAAGCAAATGACGGAAAGATTATCGTACAGGTAGACAGAGTAGTAAGTACTCATTCAAGACCTCGAAATACGATCATTCCGGGGTGCCTCGTGGATGCGATCGTACAGGTAAAACCACAGCCAAGACATGCATCCTTTGAATCCTTGACCGGTAGTTTTGATATTCCGTATTCTCAGTGGCAGGACTGGAGCGAAATGCTCGAAAAGAGAACTGCAACCAAGAGTGTAACCAATGTTGCCGGAAATATTATCGGAAAGAGAGCCGCGCTGGAATTAAAGCCGGAAGACATCGTAAATATCGGTGTGGGTATTCCTGAACTGGTAACAAAATATGCCAGATTGAACGGCATTTTGGATAAAGTTACTTTAACAGTAGAGTCCGGTGGTGTAGGAGGCTTCCCTGCTTCCGGTACTGTATTTGGAGCTGTTATCGGAGCAGACTCCATGAACGATATGGCCAACCAGTTTGACCTTTACAATAACGGCGGTCTCGACATTTGTTTTATGGGCGGAATCGAAGTGGATCAGGACGGAAATGTCAATGCTCACAGAGGCCCGGGAGCATTTGCAGGAATCGGAGGCTTTGCCAATATCACTGCAAAAACGAGAACTGTTATCTTTTGTCTGACCTTTAATGCCAAGGGACTTTTGGTAGATGAAGAGGATGAAAAAGTAACTATCAAGCAAAACGGTAGTATTCCAAAGTTTGTAGATAAGGTTCGCAGCATCAGCTTCTCTGCAAAGAGAGCCAGAGCAAACCGGCAGAAGGTATTGTATGTGACAGAACGATGCGTACTTGAATTGGCGGATAAAGGACTTAAAGTCATTGAAGTATATCCGGGTGTGGACTTAAATAAAGATATTCTCGATTTACTGCCGTTCAAAGTGGATGTAGATCCATCCTGTTTGTAATATGCAAATAGATAGCGTGTGCTAACTTTTGCTTAAGCTATTGGAGAGTGAAATGAATCAGAAGAAACCAATCATGGGTGTACTGGTGTGCCTGGGATGGGCACTGGCGTACATTGTAGTTTTAAAAATATGCGGATACGTATCTCTGTTTTTGGATCCGAGTGCGGATATGTACAGTTTGACAGGTGTACTGGCACAAACCGTGTCCTGCGCCTTTATCTTTGTACCGCTTCTCGTTCATAAAAAACTGTATGTATTCAAAGAAAAGAAAAAGTCGACATTGTATTCCATCGGTGTCAGCGGCTTTTATATGTTCAGCCTGGCAGCAGCACTCATCCTGGGACTATTGGATGTGATTGACGGCTGTGCCAAAGGTCTGGTTTGGGCGGGATGGCTGAATCTCATCTGCTATGTGATTTCCATGGCGATAGTAGGTATCTCCGAAGAGCTGATGTTCCGCGGTGTCATTATTAATGTTTTAAAGGACTACTTTGGAAATGAAAAAAGAAGTCAGATGTATGGAACTGTCATATGGTCAGGAATCATTTTTGGCTCGATGCATATTTTCAATATCCTGTCCGGAGTCAGTCCCAAGGGAGCCATCTTTCAGGCGCTTGGAGCAGCAGGAGTCGGTTGCTACTTTGGAGCTATTTATGTCAGAACCGGAAACTTAGGTTTCCTGATGACGATTCATGCGATCAACGATTTGGTATTGGATCTTTGCGGCGGTATTTTCGGGCAGAGCAGTGCCATTGAACAGATTTCAGGGTATGACGCCAAAAAGACAATCGGTGTGCTTTTCTATGTGGCACTTACCATGTTCCTGCTTCGAAAGAAAAAGACATTGCCGCTTCTGGACGTCGAGCAGACAGAAGAGGTACAACAAGAAACCATATAACAAAAACCATATAACAAAAACTATATAACTAGAAACTATATAAGCAGATACTTATTCTCGTGACTGAATAGGTATCTGCTTATATTTGTTGATATGCCTAGTATTTTAACAAAAGTGGTCGTATTTATGTCGGATTCGGTGTAGAGCGTAAAATAGCTCTCATGATAGAATAATCATTGGGTCATACTGTATCAGGGGCTTGAATATTGGATACAGAATAGAAAGAGGAGAGAAAAGAAAAAGGGACATGAAAACAGGGAAAAGATTACTCATGATTATGCTTTCTGTGATTTTGATATTCGGATCACTTCCGATGAATACACAGGCAGCAGTAAAA
>JAZUKG010000244.1:0-4999 GCA_045643145.1 Lachnospiraceae bacterium
CTTGGCACTTAATGATTCACTTTCACTCTTGGCACTTAATGATTCACTTTCACTCTGTGCACTTAACGATTCGCTTTCGCTCTGGGCGCTTAACGATTCACTTTCGCTCTGGGCACTTAATGACTCGCTTTCGCTCTGGGCGCTTAACGATTCACTTTCACTCTTGGCACTTAATGATTCACTTTCACTCTGTGCACTTAACGATTCACTTTCACTCTTGGCACTTAATGACTCGCTTTCGCTCTTGGCACTTAACGATTCACTTTCGCTCTTGGCACTTAATGATTCACTTTCACTCTTGGCACTTAATGATTCACTTTCACTCTGAGCACTTAATGACTCGCTTTCTGCCTTTGCTGTGCTGGCATTTTCACTTTCTGCAATGCTTATTGACTGGCTATCCTCAGTACTATTGGCAATACTTGTTGACTGCTGTGCATTACTTAATGATTCAAACTGGCTCTTTATATTACTAAAGATATTTGATAAAGATTCATAATCACTACTCAGCTTACTATATTCATCTGCTCTAGCATTAAACTCCTTTTCTGAGTAATAATTCTTTCCTTTAAGATCGCCTTCAGCGCCTTTCTGGAATCCAGTACGATTATATGTTTCTGATTTTCCATCCGTTGTTCTCTGTTCAACAGAATATACAGAAACCTTCTTTGTATATGTTGTATCGCTTTTATTTGTCGCATTAGGATTTAATGTGACATTTTTCTTTGAAATAGTACCTGAAATACTTCCATCTGGATTAATCTTGAAATTAGTAATCGTATTATTTCCGATTTTATACTTTCCACCAGAATAAGTTATTTCATATTCTTTTCCATTATAAGTATATTTACGTACAACTAAATTACCATTTGAATCTTCCGTTACTACTTTACCATCAATGACACTTTTATCGGTATCAACAGAAACAGAACTTCCATTCTTCTGATATTGTACAACAGTAACAGTTGTATCTGTCTTTACTTCACTAACCGCATTGGTCTTGTCATAGCTTTCGGATTCTCTGCCATTTTCATCAACGTAAACGGTCTTTTTATTAAGCACCGTTATTACATAATTTTCTCCATTTTGTTCAATACGATAATCATCTTGTGAAATTTCTTTTCCATCAATTTTATATACAGTTTTTCCATCTTTTCCAGTAGACACTTCAAATTCTTTAGAGTCAAGTGTGATGAGGCCCCATTTTTCTTCATAAACATACTTAGGTGTCTTTTGAAGAACCATAATATGGTCAATATCAGAAGGTTTATCACCTACACGCTTTGTATCATCCGCATTCATAGTGGCATAATCAAAATATGCATCTCTCTGATTACCATCTTTGTCTGTATATGTAATTCTAACGTAGTTATTATCCTGACTGTTTGATTCCCATTTAAGATTAGAAATATCTGCTACAGAACCTTCCTGAAGCAATCTGTATTTAATCAAAAGGTTTGCTAATTTGTTATTTTCTACATAGAAGTCCATTCCATCCTTCTTACAATCCTGTACAGTTGAATATCCTTTATCTTTCGCATGTTGCAGGATATCCTGAACCACCTTTTGCTGCTCTTCTATTTGCTGTTTAACTTTCTCAAGCTCTTCACTCTTATTTTCTGATTTTTCAGCAAGTTCTAACGACGCACTCTCATACAGAGCCTGTGCATCTGATTCTGCTGTTGCCAAAGATGAAATTTCTTCATCAGCCTGGTTCATACTATCTATTCTCACTACTTCTGTTGATTCAGAAGTTGAAGCCTGATCTGAAGTCAATGAGATGCTCTCTGATTCAGCTGTTTCTGTTGCATCCACTTCGACTTCAACAACTGTTTCTTCCAATTCCGGTGCTGCTTCCACACTCATTTCAACAATGGTTTCTTCCATTTCCGGTGCTGCGTTAATTGCAGTTTCTTCAACCGGAGCTTCTGATTCCATAGTCACTTCACTCTCTACAGTTTCTGCTTCTGCAGTAGCTGTTGATTCCACAGTTGCTGTTTCATCTACTTCACTTTCTACTGTAGTTTCCTCTGTTGCTTCTGACATGCTTTCCATCGGAGCTTCTGATCCGGATTCCTCTGCACCAAAATCATCTACACCGATTTCATCTTCCATGACCAGTTCTTCTTCTGCTAAAAGCTCTTCATCAAGCTCTGCTGCGTAAACGAGATCTGCATCCTGCATTGCTCCTGCTCCGCCCAGTGCAACACCTACGCCTGCTACACCTTTCATTACTGATTTCATCTTCTTGTTCATTTTGAATTCCTTCCTTCTTCCTTGATAGAAATATTCTATTTCTCGTTTGTAGGTTACAATTTTTGCCCATTTTTTCTATATTATCTTACATAATAAAGAAATTTTCCACAAAATGCAATGCCATTTTTTAGTATATTTTACCCCATTTTACGCACACTCTTTCCAAGTAAACGATTTCCTTATATAATATAGAAATAACGGAGTATCGATTCCGGAAATTATCAAAAATAATAAAAACAGGAAGTATGTATGACCAAATCAACTCGTGATTTCTATCATAAATACAACTTCATACCGGCTCTCCTACTAATTATTTTTCTTTGTATGATTCTGTCCGGATGTCAGGACTCAGGCAGCGCTTCGTCCACATCCGTCGAAAAAGTATCATCTCAAACCATGCAATCCAAATTTGACAAAATAGAATATCCTACCGCTCCCGGTACCTTAACAGAAGGAAATGAACTCGTCTCTTTAGACTGTTCCAATCTGTCCGAAGGATATTTGGGCGTTCTGTATAAGGGAAGCTGTTCCAAGGTAAAGCTTCAGATTGTTGGTTCAAACGAAACCATCTATACCTACAACCTTCCTACAAATCAGGTATACTTACCACTCACATCCGGTGATGGTTCTTATAAGATTACCGTCTTTGAAAATGTAAAGGATGATCAGTACTCTACTGCTTTTTCTACTATGGTAAATGCGAGCATCAAAGATCCTTTACTTCCTTTTATCTATTCCAACATGTATGTAGACTATGCCGATGCACCAAATACAGTCTCAATGGCTGATGATTTACAAAAGGAGTGCACCAGCGACCTGGAATATATCGGCAAAGTTTATCACTATATTATCGAAAATATCTCATATGACGAGGAAGAGGCCAAAAATGTTGCATTTGATTATCTTCCCGTCCTGGATGAGGTCCTATCAACAAAAAAAGGAATCTGTTTTGACTATGCTGCACTGATGGCCGGCATGCTGCGCGCGCAGGGCATTCCGACCAGAATGGAAGTCGGCTACGCCGGAGAAGCATATCACGCATGGATCAGTACTTATATAGAAGATATTGGTTGGATTGATAAGATTATTCAGTTCGATGGTCACAACTGGTCTCTCATGGATCCGACCTTTGCTTCCAGTCAAAACAATTCCAAAGCCATTCAGAAATTCATTGGTGACGGAAATAATTACAATACTTTATATACCTATTAACAAGTTCACTGACGAAATTATGCAGACCATAAATTATGGAGGTACTTATGAAGAAACAAAAAATGTTATCAAATCAGGAAATGATTGTATTTTGCGATCAGATGTCCATGGTACTAAAGGCCGGGCTCACTCCTGCTGCAGGTATAGAGCTGATGCTGGAGGATGCTGATTCCAAAGACGGTCAGGCAATCCTATTACCGATTGCAGAAAAATGTAATGAGGGCTACACCTTTCCACAGGCACTGGCCGCCAGTGAAGTATTTCCTGCATATGCACTTCATATGATAGAAATCGGAAACGCTTCCGGAAATCTGGATGAGGTCATGGATTCTCTGGTATATCACTACACCAGAGAAGAAAACATTCGTCAGGGTATTCGAAGCGCAGTGACCTATCCGTTTTTGATTATCTTCATGATGATGATTGTTATTTTAGTTCTGGTAATAAAGGTACTACCGATTTTCAGACAGATATTTATTCAGCTCGGATCGGAAATCCCCAGCTTTTCTATCGGCCTGATGGATTTTGGAAGTATGCTGACACGATATAGCATGATTTTCATTGCTGTCTTTTTTGTATTATTAATCGGCTGCGTCTTTTTCACACAGAGCAGACCCGGCAAGAAAATGTTCTCTGCCGTATGTTCCAAATTCTTTTTAACCAAGGGAATTTATGAAAAGATTGCTTCCGCTCGATTTGCCTCAGGTATGGCAATTACGGTTGCTGCAGGTCTGGATACAGAAACCAGTTTAGATATGGTAGAAAAACTCGTAGACAATCCTGCCATGGCACTTAAAGTCAAAAAATGCCGCGAGCTTATGGCCGGCAGTGAAGGTCAGATTGGCCTTCCGTTTAACAAAGCGCTGGTAGCCTCTTCTATCTTTTCCAATATTTATTCCAAAATGATAGAAATAGGGTTTGCCACCGGCTCTATTGATCAGGTATTTCGTAAAATAGCTGACAGCTATGATCAGGATATTGAAAAGAGAATCAGTAACACGATTTCTATCCTGGAACCGACACTCGTTATTTTACTTTCTATTGTAGTTTGCCTCATTTTACTTTCCGTTATCATGCCGCTGATGGGCATCATGTCAAGTATCGGCTAACGACAAAGAGCGAAAGGAAGTTTTGAATATGAATCGATTTACCAAACGAAGTTTTAGGCAAAGGATCAAGGATTTCTTTCCCGGTACCATTGCTGTTTTCATACTAACACTGCTTTTATTTTTCTACGGGGTGTCAAAAATATCCTCAAGCCCAGCTATGAATGAAAAGCAGATGCTCGAGGATGCACTAAAAAGAGACATCACACATTGTTATGCCTTGGAGGGTGCTTATCCTCGCGATTTAGATTACATCAAGGGTCATTATGGTTTGATGTATGACTCCTCCAAATATATTGTTAACTATCAAAATATCGGTTCCAATATTTTTCCGACATATTCTATTATAGAAAGGTAGCAAAAATCAGTATGTATACAATGCAAAAAAAACAATCCACCGTTGATATGATTTTTTTGCTGATGCT
>JAZUKG010000245.1:0-2933 GCA_045643145.1 Lachnospiraceae bacterium
GATATAGTGATGCCGATAGCAACAAATTTTTGTCAGGAATTAGCAGAATGGCAGGAAGCACACGATGATACAAGTGGTAGCATTTTATATTCATTACCAGAAGATTTATCGATTATTAATCAATTAAAGTGCTGCAGACCAGTTCAAATGAATTTGATAATAAGAGGTAAAGAATTAATTATTGATACAGATAGATTTTTACAAGATTTAATTAGTGAAAATAATCTTTAAGATGATTATTTTGATAGAACTAAGTCGCTGCGCGACGGCCCTGCCAAGGCTGTGGTGTGGCGGCTTACTTTTTTGAAAACAGAATAAAAATAGGCAGTTGAAGCTTCCTTAGAAAGTATTTATAGTTTAAGTTGACTAGACCAAAACTGAATACAAAGGAAAGTCACTGCCTATGAAAAGATTATCATTAACATCTTCTTTATGCAAGAGGATGTTTTTAATTCATGCACCTCCATGGTGGTAGTGAGATCAACAATTACTACTGCTATGGAGGTTTTTTATGAAAGAGGAAAATTACATAAAGTATTTAGAAAGAATTAAAGAAGAAGGTTTTATTCGTAACAGATCGGCTAACACGATACGAAACTATGTAGCCATAGTAAATGCATTTTTGAGAACGGTAGACTGCGAAAGCGTGGATGAACTTACTCTGTTACACGCACGGAATTACATCATTGGAATGCGCAGGGCAGGGAAAAAACCGGACTCCTGTAATGTCATAAATTCGGCAATCGCATTTTTTTATCAGAAGGTTCTTCATAAGTCCTGGGATTATAATGAAGTACCACGTATGAAAAGAGAGTGGTCGTTGCCGGAGGTCATGACGGTGGGAGAAGTTGAGAAGCTGATTGAAACCGCAGATGACATCCGAAACAAGGCGATTATTGCCCTACTGTATTCGTCAGGACTAAGAGTTGGAGAACTGGTCAATCTTGCTCCGGAAGACATCTATAAAAGCAAGATGCTTGTTCATGTACGAAGCAGCAAAAATAACTGTGACAGGTGGACGATACTTTCGGAAACAGCATTAAAATATCTGTCGGAATACTGGTATAGCTATCCGGTAAAAAGAGAGTTTCTGTTTGTCAGTCAAAGAGAACCACACGAACCGCTCAAAGTATCCGGTGTGGAAACAATGCTGAAGGTTATAGGAAAAGATGCCGGTTTTGCCCGATTACATCCCCATACACTGCGCCACTGTTTTGCTACACACATGTTGGAGCAGGGAATTGCGCTTCACGAAATACAGGCAATGCTGGGGCACCGGTCTGCAAGTTCAACAGCGATATATAGTCATGTGACCAATAAAACAATCATGGGAATCAAAAGTCCTCTTGACCATCCTCAGAAGAAAAAGAGGGGAAGGAAAAAGAAGGATGAATAGTGACGTAACCATACAGGACGTATTTACAAGATTCATACCGGAATGCAGTGAAACCATGTATTTTTCAGAGGAACAGTATATGGCAGCAAAGTGTATCCTGAAATGCAGGACGGCAGAAATGGGAGCCCATGTAAGTGAATGCGATTCCTGCCACAAGATGTACATTCATTACAACTCGTGCAAAAACAGGAACTGCCCCATGTGTCAGGGCATGGAAGTGGATGAATGGATAGATAAGAGGCAGGAAGATGTGCTTGAAGCTCCATATTTTCATAGTGTATTTACGATACCGGGAGAACTGTATCTGCTGGTATATCATAACCAGAGACTGCTTTATGATGCACTCTATCATGCTGCAAATAAAACGATGGTGGAATTGTCAAAGGATAAAAAATATCTGGGTGCAAAAATCGGATACATATGCGTACTGCATACCTGGGGATCCAAGTTGAATTACCATCCGCATCTGCACACGATAGTATTGGGTGGCGGATTGGACGAAAAGAACAGGTGGAAGGACAAAGGTAGCGAATTTTTCTTTCCGGTAAAAGTGATGTCTGCAGTGTTTAAAAACTATTACCTGGAAGAATTGAAACAGTTATGGAAAGATGGAAGGCTTAAGTATACAGGTGGAGCTGAGAAATACAGAAACCGTTATGAATTCAAAAGTCTGCTGGACAAGCTCTATGAAAAGGACTGGATTGTATATACCAAGAAAGCATTTAATGGAGCACTGTCGGTTATAAAGTATCTTGGAAAGTATACGCACCGTAGTGCCATCAGTAACAAAAGAATCGTATCCATGGACGATACAAAAGTAACCTTTATGGCTAAGGATTACAAAAAAGACGGAAGGTATGAACCCAATACCATATCAGGTGAAACCTTTATAAGAAGATTTCTGATGCATGTACTACCCAAGGGCTTTGTGCGAATCAGACACTATGGATTATTGGCAGGCAGATGTAAAAAAGAAAAGATAACCCTCTGTAGAAACCTGCTTGGATGTAAGCAGTACATATCCCGGTTAAGAGATAAAACTGTAGCTGAAAAACTGCTGATTCTGTACAACAGGGATATATGCAAATGTAAGAACTGTGGCGAAGCGTTGTTCAGTTACAAGGTGGATGGCAGATATATGCTGTGTTAGGAAAAAGAACTGAATCCGTAAAATCCAGGCCTAGAAATAGGTCTTTTTGTGGTACAAGAAAAATAGAAAAGGACCGAGATTCATCAAAAAAATAGAGTAAAAATGAATCCGTTATGATAAAATGAAGGAGATGTGTGTGGATTGAAATTCCACAGGAATTAACTAAGTGACGCGACTTAGTTCTATCGGATGAAAATCGGGCTGCAAGGTAACAGCTTTTTTGGGAGGCTGTTATCTTTTGAACCTTGACCCCGATTGTTCACGAATAGATAATACGGGCTATTGAGTTTGGAATTAAAGGATGTTTGATAAAAACGGAATAAGGAAAGGAAAAGGGAATAAACATGACTTTAGAACAATTAGAAGAAAAAATGGGAATTGAGTTTC
>JAZUKG010000246.1:0-1726 GCA_045643145.1 Lachnospiraceae bacterium
GCTCTCCTTTCCCTCAATCTCCTCTTTTGTCAATTTTTCTGGAGGGAAGAGATGTTTGTTTTTTTAAAAAGGGATAAGTTATATTGCGTATGTCTGGGAGATGGCGGATGTGAGGAGTGACGGATGTATGTTGTGGGCAATGTTATCAACTTAAAGGAAGTTTAATTTGTCGCTTAATTATATAAGTAACAATAATCTAATAAAAGTAACATAATTTTACGTCCTCTGATAAGGGTGACCGAAGGGAATGCAGAGCGAAGAGGGCCGCGCGTAAGCGTGGCGAAGGGGTCTCAAAGGACGCTGTGCGTTCCGGAAAGCTTAAGTTGATGACATTGATGTTGTGGGGAAGCTGATTTTTGAATGATGAAAAGGTATAGCAGTTCAGTAGTAAGTGCTGGAAATAATAATTTATTGAACTGAAAAAATATATATGATATAATAAAGGCAGAACGGAAATAATATTTGTCAGAAAATGCCGTTATACCATATTTTACTATGTAAAAATTGGAATAAATGTGCATTTACTGATTATCCTTTTTATGGTAAAATATAAATACAGTTGCAACTGTAATATTAAGGAAAATATGAGAAGGAAAAACAAAAATGACAAATATGATTTCCAGAAAAAGTGAAGCAAAAGTAAAACCGGATCACATAACCAAAATATTTATGGAACAGCCGGAGATATTTGCGGATGCAGTGAACTATGCGGTATACAAAGGAAAACAGGTGGTGGATCCGAATACGCTGGAGAGTGCACCGACTGTAGCGACATCATTTGTATACAATGGTGAAGATGTAAAGATCAGTTTTGAAAAGATAAGAGATGTCAGGAAGACGGTCAGACTGGATCCGGCGGAAAGAACGGCGTACATGGTATATGGTGCGGAAAATCAGACAAATCTGCATTATGCAATGCCAGTTAAAACGATGATGTATGACGTAATGGAGTACGCTGGTCAGATTGAAACACGAGGAAAGACATTCAGGAAAAACAAAGCCGGAGAATATGAAATGCTTCCGGAAGGTGAAGCAAAACCAGTTACAGAAGAGTTTCTGTCGTCGTGGAAAAAAGAAGACCGGCTGATACCGGAAATAACGATAGTGGTAAATTTCAGTGATAAAAAATGGGACGCACCTGTTTCTTTACATGAGATGTTTAACATGGATTATCCTGAAAGAAATGAAGTAATAAAGGAAATGATACCGGATTACCGAATTCAGCTGATAGATCCGCATCAGATGAAAGATGAGGATTATGACAGGATGAAAACAGAACTGGGGACGGTAATGAAGTTTATTTCCAATGCAGGAAGCAAGGAGAAGTTAAAAGCGATGGATCCGGAGAAAACATTAAACAGGACAGCAGTAGAAGTAATAAATACATGTACGGGGGCGAAGATAACAATGCCAGAGGAAGGAACGGTGATTAAGGTGAGTGAAGGAATCAGAGAGTTGATGGAAGAAGGAAGAGAAGAGGGAAGAATAGAAGGAAAAGCAGAGGGCAGAAAAGAGGGAAGAAAAGAAGGAAGAGAGGAAGGAAGAGCAGAAGGAATACAGAACGTAGTAATGAATATGATAAAAAAGATGGTTCCGGATGAGCTGATAATTGAATGTTCAGGGATTACGGCGGAGATGCTGGAGGAACTGAAGGTGAAGTGCGGGGAGATGTGAGGCGTTAAGTAGGTATTAGTATTTATAGCAGAGGACTGGTGTGGGGCTGGTT
>JAZUKG010000247.1:0-5326 GCA_045643145.1 Lachnospiraceae bacterium
CGATAATCGTCGCATCAATGTTTTCAATCACATAGCGGCTCTCATCGATGAGCTTTCCGACATGCTTTAATAGTTCAATACTGCTGATTCCCTTGTACTGCGGATCGGTATCCGGAAAATGCTTTCCGATATCACCGAGCGATGCTGCTCCTAACAACGCATCCATGATGGCATGCAAAAGTACATCTGCATCTGAGTGACCGAGCAGACCCATTTCGTGCTCGATTTCCACGCCGCCGATTATTAGCTTTCTGCCGCTCACGAGCTTGTGAACGTCATATCCCATTCCGATTCTCATATAATTATCCTCTCGTTTTTTGCGTCGATTGTTTTGCAATCGAGGCCATTCACTGTTTTCATATACTACTTGACACTACCTTATTGACGCCATGCAAAAATCAGCTATGCTGACCAGTCAGGTTTACATAACTAAATTACTGTACTGCTCCAGGTTCCATACCTCTTTTACCAATCCGTCATAAAAGTCAGGTTCATGGCAAACCAGTAAAACGGAACCCTTGTATTCCATCAAGGCTCTTTTCAGTTCTTCCTTGGCATCCACATCCAAATGGTTGGTCGGCTCGTCGAGAAGCAGCAGATTTGTTTCACGGTTAATTAGTTTACATAATCTCACTTTTGCCTGTTCACCACCGCTTAACACCTTTACCTTACTCTCGATATGCTTGGTCGTCAGTCCGCATTTAGCCAGAGCGCTTCTACATTCATATTGTGTAAAACCAGGAAACTCTTCCCAAATTTCTTCAATACAACTATTTTCAGATGGTGTGATTTCCTGTTCAAAGTATCCTTTTTCCAGATAGTCTCCCAGTTCTACCTTTCCGCCCAGAGATGGAATGATTCCCAATACACTCTTTAGGAAAGTAGTCTTTCCGATACCATTGGTACCGACAATGGCAATCTTTTCGCCGCGTTCCATACGCAGATTGATTGGTTTGGAAAGCGGCTTTTCCTTATCATATCCGATGACAAGGTCTGTAGTTTCAAATAAAATCTTGCCCGGAGTTCTGGCTTCTTTAAAATGAAATTCCGGCTTTGGCTTTTCCTTGGCCAGTTCGATGACATCCATCTTGTCCAGTTTTTTCTGACGAGACATTGCCATATTTCTGGTAGCCACTCTGGCTTTGTTTCTGGCAACGAAATCCTTTAGCTCATCAATTTCCTTTTGCTGCTTGCGATAAGCCGCCTCGAGCTGAGACTTCTTCATCTCATACACTTCCTGGAACTTATCATAATCACCCACATAACGATTCAGTTCCTGATTTTCCATATGGTATATTATGTTAACCACACTGTTTAAGAATGGAATATCATGTGAAATCAAAATAAAAGCATTTTCATATTCCTGAAGATACCGCTTGAGCCATTCGATATGATTCGCATCCAGATAGTTGGTCGGCTCGTCGAGAAGCAGGATATCCGGCTTTTCCAATAATAGCTTGGCCAGTAGCAACTTGGTTCTCTGTCCACCGGACAGATCGGTTACATCGCGATCTAAATCCAGTGCCAGTAAATCAAAGGCTCTGGCTACTTCTTCGATTTTGGAATCAATGATATAAAAATCATGACTGGTCAAAAGGTCCTGAAGTGTTCCCATTTCCTCAAGCAGCTCATTCATCTGATCCTCATCCGCTTCTGCCAGCAAATCACAGATTTCATTGATTCTGGCTTCCATCTCAAAAAGGTAAGCAAAAGCTGACTTTAACACATCTCTCATGGTCATGCCTTTTTCGAGTACGGTATGCTGATCCAAATATCCGGTACGAACATTTTTTGCCCATTCTACGGTTCCCTCATCCGGCATCAGCTTGCCTGTTACGATATTCATAAAGGTGGATTTACCTTCTCCGTTGGCTCCGATTAATCCGATATGCTCTCCCTTTAATAAACGGAAAGACACATCCTGAAATATAGCTCTGTCACCAAATCCGTGACTTAAGTTTGATACATCTAAAATCATTCATTCGTTTCCTTTCTCAGATCTGCGTTTCATATTGCAGGGATTCGGACAGGTGTCACACAAATTTTGACAGCTATCCTTTTTACCCGGTTCATCTGTCAGCCCTATCATGAGTATCACGCTTTTTAAGGGTCTGAGCTGACCGGTTTGCGTCATCGATACTACCTCCTGCTCCAAAGCCCGAAAACGATTCATACAGTCCTCAGAAGTAATATCATCTATAAACTTTAGTTCATAGCCGGCTCTGCCCTCTAGCTGCATCAGGGATTGACCTAAAACCTCATAGCTACTGTTTAAAAGCTCCATCGCTATCAAATCCAAAAGATACGCACCTGACAGTTCTTCTTTTTCAATATACTGATTGCTGAGGGTATCAAATGCTTCACCCAGTGTCATGAGTACATAATACTGACCAGGCGATACTTCATCATAAAAAACTTGCGTTTCCATGGTCTGCATACATTTCGCAGACAGTCCTGTCAGTAGTCCCTTTTGCCAGGCGGTTAAATCATTTAGTTTACATAACTCATCTATCGTATGATTTGTAATCTTTGCCCTGAAATGGATGTATTTCATACTCCTCTCCTTCTTGCAACCATATCTATCTTATAGTAAAATAAAAGTAGCTTTTTTTCAAACAATTTTATGAAAAGTCAGGGAGGTTTTTATGGGATTACGTTTTCATAAATCAATTACAATCGCACCCGGAGTAAAACTCAATATCAACAAAGGTTCCGTTGGTATCTCTGTTGGAAAAAAAGGTGCTCACGTTTCTATGAATTCAAAGGGACAGAAAAATGTCACTGTCGGAATTCCTGGAACCGGTCTTTCTTATACACAGTCACTGAATAAGAAAAAGAAAACCACCAAGGATTCGAGTACAGCTGCAAAAAGTACAACAAAGAGCAGTTCTACCAAGAGCACCTCATCCAAGCCGAAAACAACAACAGCAAAAAAGACTACAACTAAAAAAACTACAACCAAAAAGGAATCCTAACGGATTCCTTTCTCTTACACTTCCAAAAGCTTTAAAATCTCTTCCTTGGACTGATATCCCAGCGCTGATTTTACTTCCTGTCCGTCTTTGATGACTACCAGCTTTGGAATACTCATCACTCGGTACTGCTCGGCAATGTCCGGTTCATCATCCACATTGATTTTACAAACCTTTACTTTACCCTCTAGCTCCGTAGATAATTCCTTGATAACAGGACCCAGCATCTGGCATGGTCCGCACCATCCTGCAAAAAAATCCACTAGTACCGGAAGATTTGATTCTAAAACCTCTTGTTGGAAATTGTCTTTGGTTACTAATACAGCTGCCATATACATTGTCCTCCTTGCTTTGAATCTTTTATGATTTGTTTGTTTTTCTGTTTCGAAATCTCTTTCTATGTAGTGTTTACCAAATTTGTTTTTATTATAACTGATTCATTAGGTCAAAGTAAATATTCAAAAGGCGCACACAAAAAATCCCTCGCATAGTATGCGAGGGATTCTAATCAATTCATAACAAATTATTATGCTGATTATTTTGCCAAATCCTTTGGAATCATAGATTTTGGATTGAGCTGATTCAAAGTATAGATATCATAACTGGTTGCTTTTGTCTTGTTATTTTTGTATGTAATACGAATATATGTAGAAGGTAATAACGGATCATAATAATTTGCATCATATTCATCAATCTTTTTATAATAACCAGTTGTTGCCAATGTAATCTTCTGATTATTCTTAATCTTTGTGTACTGGATTTCACCGGTTGCAGTCATTTTACCTATTTCGAGAGAAACCAGTTTGAAACCTTTTGCCATAGTAAATTTAATTTTGCCGGACTTTGGTGTTTTTTCAACCGGTAATGACCAAACATCTTTTCCACTATAGGTAATCTTTTTCACCGGATTCACATATCTTTGATTCTTTACAGCAGTGACTGTAATAACACCATTATGAATCACCTTACCGTCTTTATCTACTACGTCAAAAGTCACCTTTGCAGTACCGGCCTTGGTTGCAAAGAAAGATACCTCATAGTCAGAATTCTCTCTTTCTTCTTTGGTTGGTACATACTTATCTGTTTCCCAATCATACTCAGTACGATTAAATACAGTTTTTGAAGTTTTTGTGATTTTAGCCTGGATATTTTTATTTGATGATTTTAAATTGGTAATCTTGTGTTCATATCCTGCATAAACATATACTTTTCCGGCTCCGCCATTTGCATATTTGCTGGCATATCCTACACCGATTTCTTCCTGATTGTCATAACTAACACCGATTTCTTCGTATCTTACATGTTCTGCTTTTGCAGGTATATTCATCATCAGTAATGCACTTGCTGCCAGGCAGGCACTGATTGCAAATTTTAAAATATTCTTTTTCATTTTTCTACCTCCCTACTTCTTATAAATAATATACTCTTCAGTCTTATCTACTTTTAAGAGAGTGTCATAATAAGTAACACGAATAAAGGTAGCAGGCTTTAAATAGTCATAGTTATCATATTCTTGTTCATCACTGACATATCCGGAACCATTTTCATAATGATAGCTGTATCCCGCTTCTGTGTACTGAGTTGTTTTTGCCAAAGTGATTTTAGCACCGTTCTTAATCTTTTTGTAAACGATATCTTTTCCGTTTGCTGTACCAACTTCAATGCTCTTTAATTTGAAAGTCTTATTCATATTTACTTTGAACTTTCCTGATGCAGCAGACATAACATTATCTGATGAATAATCTCCTGAATAAACATATTTGTTTCCAAACTTAGCAGATGTAATCGCATATGGATAATCACAAGCAACTACTTTGAATTTAACCGTTCCGACTTTCTTTTTCGCCTTATTATTGATGGTAACCGTTACTGTATAAGTTCCGCCTTTTTTAGCGAGCATATCAAATTCAAATCTTGAATGAAATTTTTTATCCTTAAGATCCGGATACATTTTTTTAAACTCATCTACATAATAGCTCGATCCTTCATTCTTTAACATTCCTGCAAAACTGGTTTTTACAATTAAGTTTTTGCTGCTGGATTTAACAGATGCTACATAATCTCCCTCATTCTCCAAGAAAAAGGTGTTATTGTGCGCTGTGCCGTAATGGCTATACATACGCATTGCGGTATCATAAAATACACCCAGCTTTGCATTGTAGGTTTTTGTGGTTGTCTTGGTTTTTGCACTCGCATCTACACTCATAGTCAGCATAGAACCAACTACTAAAGTGATGGCAAGTAACATGGTTAATAGTCTCTTACACGTCTTCATATGTGTCCTCCTTTTTTTCGTAAATCCCTAGCGTTTTCCTTACGCTAAAATCATATATATTTTACCACTTTCAAGTGGT
>JAZUKG010000248.1:0-10069 GCA_045643145.1 Lachnospiraceae bacterium
CATAGGATTTTAACATAGAAGAAATAACCAGCTGATTGGTCTGTGTGCCTCCCTGTGCAAAATAAATCTGCGCATCCTCAAGCTCACAAGCCTGTCGAATTTTCTCTATTGCACGACTGCAATAATCATCCATTCCGTATCCTGACAGCACTTCCTCATTCGTTTCCATGATTCTTTTTAATATTTCAGGATGTACCCCCTTAATATAGTCGCTTTCAAATGAAATCATATATACCTCTCTATATTCCCAATTTCTTTTTGTAGGTTACATATCTCAACCAGGCGGTAGCCCCGCTTAAAAACCATACAATACCAACTGACCACCAAATTCCCCACAGTCCGATAAACGCTATTTGAGTCAGGAAAATCGGTACGGTAAAACGGCCCAGGACCTCTACCAATCCGTTGATAAGCGCAAAAGCAGCATCTCCGATACCATTTAATACTCCTCTGACCATATAAATAAGGCCTAAGAAAATATAAAAATAACTGGTAATACGAAGTGCCATGGCACCCATTTCAATTACCTCAGGCTCTTTTACAAAGATAGCCGTGATCTCCTCGCCGAAAATTTGAATAATCGGAACCATAACTACCGTAAATACAGCCATCATAATCATGCTTTTGCGATAGCCCTCTACCAGTCTTTCATTTTTCTTGGCACCATAGTTTTGGCCTATGTAGGTAGAAAGTGCTGTACTCAGGGTCTGATACGGCTGATGAATCACCTGTTCGATTCGACTGGTGGCTGTAAACGCTGCGACAGCAATCGGTCCGAACGCATTGACTACTCTCTGAAGCGCCATACACGAAATCGCAATCAGAGAAAACTGGAGTGAGAAAGGCACGCCCAGGCGAACTGTTTTATAAACTACTGTCTGATTGAATTTCAAATCTTCTCTGCTCAGTTTAAAATACGGATTAAACTTAAAGGCATAAATCAGACAGAGCACTCCTGATACAAACTGCGAAATCAATGTGGCTACTGCTGCCCCGAACACAGCCAGATTTAAAAACTTTACAAATACAAAATCTAAAACCGTGTTTAAAATACAGGAAAAAATCAAAAAATAAAGTGGTGTTTTCGAATCTCCCAGCGCCCTTAGCATCGACGATACATAATTGTATACTGAAACAAACAAAAGACCGACACACATAACCTGCATATAAAGAAGTGCATCCGGCATAATGTCCTGTGGTGTCTGCAAAAGCTCAAGCAATGGTCTGGCACCTAAAAATGCAATAATTCCTACCAAAAACGGAAATGCAATCATAATATATCCGGTATTGGCTATACAGCTTTTTACCTGCGAGGTATCACCGCTTCCAAAGCTTTGAGAGGTAATAACGCCGCCTCCGGCTCCGATTCCGTTGCAAAGTGCAAAAAACAAAAAGCTCACAGAACCCGTCGCTCCGATTGCAGCGAGTGCATCCGCACCTACCAGTCTTCCAACAATGACTGAGTCAACTACGTTATATAGCTGCTGGAATACATTTCCAATCAGCATGGGAATCGAAAACAAAATTAAAAGTCTGACCGGACTTCCCTCGGTCATATTCAAGGTTTTATCTTTCATACTATGCTCCTGTTATCATTGATAAATCATTTACTATAGAAAACAGTCAAAGTATAGCACTCGTCAAAAGGAAAGAATATAACAATTCTATCTGCTCTTAGTCAAAAGCGCCCCCAAGTGCCAAAAGCACTCCCAGCATGATTCCAAAGTCTGAAATATTAAAAACGATACGACTTAGTCTTTTATTTTTCACATTAAATTTCAGATAATCCACAACATACTGCCTAGTCAATCGATCCATACTGTTACTAAACGCTCCGCCCAGTAATATCCCCATTCCGGCTTTCATAATTTCCGTCGTTTTCACGTTTCCAAAAGACAAAATATAAAACAGCAGGCAAAAAAGAGTCATAACAATTCCGATAAACTGAGTCAGTCTCGGTCTTTTTTCTCCCAAATCAAGAAAAGCTCCTTTGTTGTGATATTTGGTCAAAAAAGCTTTTCCCTTTAGAATCGGAATCTCATCTGTAAAATCCAGTTTCTTTTCCACCTGTTGTTTTATAATGGTATCTGCGCCAAACAAAACTGCGCCAATCAATGTATATAGCATATATTCTCCACAAATCGTCCTAATGTAACTAATTCTTTTTATTTGTCGTCATATTTTATCATGTCAGGCTGCGGCGTTGCAATCCTTTCCGGGCTATCGCATCATACGAAAAATCCCCTCTGCATCCAATTTCCCGTATCCCCACATAGGAGACGGATATTTCTTTCCGTTTTCTCTTTTTGCGCCTTTGATAAAATAATTTTTAGCACCGCTGCTGTTCATCAAAGGATCATATCCTCTGGTGACTGCCCATTCTAAAAGCTGCGCGGCTGCTCCTGCCGAAAGAGCTGCTGCCATACTGGATCCGCTGTATTTTCCAAAGGGTGTATCGATTCTCATTCCGGGTGCACACACATCCGGCTTGGGCGCTGAATAGACCTTTTCATTTTCATATCCCCGTCCGCTGCCAATCGCAAAGGAATTGTTCTCACTATCATAATAAGTTACCGACAGGGCCTGTTTTACAAAAGCCGGTTCTGTCATAGTTGTAAATGGATTTGGGCGTAAAAAATAGACCTCCCTGCTTAAAAACGGACTCATAGGAAGCCAGGCATGAAACTCTGCTCTCGTCTTATCCTGCTTTATATAAACTGTAACTGTCCATATCCCCGGAACCGGATCGTGAAAGCGTAGCAAAATCAACTGTTTTGAATTTGCCCTTTCCAAAAAGACATAATCGAGCATCACCTTTGTTTTATGATACACAAAACGAAAACTAAGCGGCTGCCCGTATCGAAGCGGCACTCGTTCAATTACCTCGCCGCTCGGTGATGTGATACTGACGGTATAGGTATTGGGAAAATCTCCCCAAAGTTCCATTGCAAAGCCGCCATTTCCTTCTCCCACTCTGATTTCCAGTTCATCTGTTATTTCTGCTTGATTATCCGAAAAACTGGCATAATAATGATGCGCCTCGTTTCCCTCATTGCCGCCTCCGGCGACCACCACGATGCCGCTTTTATTTCCCAGCCTTTTTAGATAATCATCCAATATGGAATCTCCTTCATGAGCGCCCATATTGGTCCCCAGAGTCATACAGATTACTAACGGCAGTCTGAGTCTGTTGCTTATATTTTTCAAATAGCAGATTCCGGCTAAAATATCCGTCTCACTATAACAGTCTGCCTCTTCACCGATTTCATAATAGCTCCTCAGATAAGATTTTGCCTCTCTGAGCTTAACCATAACCAGATAGGCATCCGTTGCTGCATTTGCCGCAATGGATGCGACCACACTGCCGTGCCCGTTCTCATCATAATTTCCGGTTTTATTCTCCTCATTTATCAGCATTTTAGCCTCCGGATTATCTGCTTTGAGCCTTTCCAGATATGGTGTATCCCCCAAAAGCTCACTGCCATATAGAAAACCGGGAGGCAGCTCACCGTCAGTCGCTGTCTGATCCCATAATGAGACAACCCTTTGCCTCATATCTTCATTTTGAAAAATCGGTAATCCTGCGCGAATACCGGTATCCAGAAAGCCGATTAAAACCTCTTTCCCGGTCAGATTCATAGGCGGTGAAGCCAGCGTTTGCACACCGCTTTCCTCATAGGCGCTTCCATTAAGCTCTAACAGCCCGTAACATTTTGGCAAATAGGTATACCGGTACATAGACAAAGAAAGAGGACTGGTATATCTTTGATCCACATACAAAATACCCAAGTCCTTTTCCAGCTTTTGATAGCAATAATCGATTTGATCCAGTCTGTTTCCCTCTATATCGAGTAAATAGTCAACCAATATTTCACTATAATTTTGAGACATAATTCTCTCTCGGCAATCCTCCATATACTTTGTGTATCCTCCAAATTAAAATTCCATATATTCTATTCAAGGTATACAGATATATTCTTTTTCCGTTTTTCATCACAGCAAATAAGGAAAGAATTGCACTGCCTGCAAGGTCACGCGTCACAAGGCCGCGATAAATAAAAAAGCACAAACAACTGCTCTTTCGCAATTATTTGTGCTTTACTTTTATATTTACTATTTAGTTACCGCGAATCTCAATTTTCGGACCGCCGCAGCCTTCAATATATTCTTTTGTAATGGTTACCTGTCCGATATTTTCATCCTTTGGAATTTCATACATGATATCAAGCATAAATTCCTCGATAATCGCACGAAGCGCTCTGGCTCCGGTATCCTTTTTCATTGCCAGATCTGCAATCGCTCCCAGCGCACCGTCATCAAATTCCAGCTTGACCTCATCAAGTTCTAAAAGCTTCTGATACTGTTTCAAAATTGCATTCTTTGGCTCTTTTAAAATCTTGATATACATATCTTTGTCAAGTGCATCCAAGGTATATACGATTGGAAGTCGACCTAAAAATTCAGGAATCATACCGAATTTTTTCAGATCCTCAACTTCAACCTTCTTTAAGAGTTCTTTATCCTTATCAAATTCATCCTTGAGCTGTGCTCCATAACCAATTGAAGTTGTCTTGGTCAGTCTCTGTTTGATAATATCTTCCAGATCCGGGAACGCTCCACCGCAGATAAACAGGATATTTCTGGTATTGATGGTTGTGAGCGGTACCATCGCATTCTTACTGTTTGCTCCGACCGGCACTTCAATTTCTGCGCCTTCTAAAAGTTTGAGCATACCCTGCTGAACAGATTCTCCGGATACGTCTCTTGAAGTGGTTTCTTTTTTCTTGGCAATTTTATCAATTTCATCAATAAAGATAATACCCATCTGAGCACGTTCTACATCATTATCTGCTGCAGCTAAGAGCTTTGAAACTACACTTTCAATATCATCACCGATATAACCGGCTTCTGTTAATGAAGTCGCATCTGCAATGGCCAGCGGCACATCCAAAAGCTTGGCCAAGGTCTTAACGAGATAGGTTTTACCACAGCCTGTAGGTCCGATCATAAGCATATTGGACTTTTCGATTTCGATTTCATCCATTGTATTGGTTGCTACTCGTTTATAATGATTGTAAACCGCAACAGAAATCACCTTCTTGGCATATTCCTGACCTACTACATATGCATCCAGCTGTTCTTTAATCTTGTGCGGAGCCGGAATCTTCTTGATATCAATCAGCGGCTTATTGTCTTTTTTCTTCTTTTTCAGTTTCTGTTTATTCGGAATGCCACCATTTCCGCGCAGATCTGCCATATTCACAAAGCTGATACGCGGGAATTTTTTAGAAAGCTGTTCGAGATCCACTCCATCTAAATTCATGGCATTCATATCCATATTCATCATAGACGGATTTAACATGCCCTGGTAATCAAACTGGCTGACTGCATCCATAGTTTTATGCATACAATCATCACAGACACAAATGTTGTTCGGAAGCTTAAACTGTTTTCCGGTTACGCTCTCACTTCTTCTGCAGACAAAGCAAACATTTTCATGTTCATCTTCTTCATCATCGTCATCTTCTTCGTCGGCTTCTTCGTCGGCTTCTTCGTCGTCATCCTCTTCATCCTCTGAAGCAGTCTCTTCTTTGGTTTCTGACTCTTCTTCATCCTCTTCATCAAAGATGTCGTCGTCATCTAAATCATCGATAAATTCGTCATCATCGATGAATTCTTCTTCATCGAGATCCTTATCATCTGATTTTTCTTTTTCATCTTCAACTTCACTCTCATCATCATAGTCAAAGATTTCTTCTTCCACCTCATCCAGATCAGCAAAGTCTGCACCAAACTCATCCTCTTCGGTCTCTACAATACTTTTATATTTATTTCCTTTTTCTTCTCTGAGAGTTTTTGATTCCTGCTTTTCATCGAAATCTTCATCAAAATCATCTTCAGAAATCATTTCCTCTAAATCTTCTTCTTTTTCCTCTTCATCAAAGAAAATATCGTTATCAAAATCTGACATTTGTATTCTCCTTCTCTTCCCTATATTTCTACGTTTTATCCCTCTTTGTCTCACTGTAATGCTTTACCGTATTACTGTAATCATACTACTGTCTGGCTTCTAATGCTACCTCTATTTTTTGTTGCACATAGCCATCCCCTTCATTTACCATAATTTCCAGCACTGCAGTTGTTCCTGCTTTGGTATATTTGAGCTGTTCTGTCAAATCCTCCATAGACAAAATCGGTTCCCCATTCATGGAAATCAAAACATCTCCTTTTTTAAGTCCTGCCTGCTCTGCCGGGGTGTAAGGATATACCTTGGCAAGATAAACGCCGCACGGCAGCCCATATACACTGCTGATATCCTCGGTTACGTTAATACCGCTGATTCCCAGATATCCTCTTTCGGATTCAGCCACCATTTCCTTGGTTTCCTTTAACATCAGCTCATCAATAATCGGTTTTGCCACCGAAATCGGAATCGCATATCCCATTCCTTCGACTTTCGTTCCTGCGATTTTGCTGGAATTGATACCGATGACTTCTCCCATAGCATTTAATAATGCTCCGCCTGAATTTCCCGGATTAATCGCTGCATCTGTCTGTATCCATAAAGACTTGTTTCCGTCTTCACCTGTTTCATAGCTTCGGTTGATGGCACTGACAACTCCGGTTGTTACGCTTTGACCATATCCCAGTGCATTTCCGATGGCGATTGCTGCTTCTCCCACCTGACACTTTGTCGAATCGCCGAGCAAAGCTACTCGAATCGTATCCTTGGTTTCCTTGCTGAGGTTTTCCAGTTTGACTGCTATGACTGCCAAATCCATTGATTTATTTGATCCCTTAACCACAGCCTCAGCCTTTGCATCATCAATAAACTGAACCGTTAATGCCGAAGAATCTGCAACAACGTGCTGATTGGTTGCAATCAAAAGTTCTTCTTCATTTTCTCCTACGATGATTCCGGAACCGCTCCCCGTTTCCTCTGATGAAAACGAATATCCCCAGAAGTTTTCTTTTACCTCATAAGTACTGTAAATAGAAACAACCGTCGGCATCGCTTCTCTGACTACCTCTGTTACATCAGTAATAATAGCTCGTCCCGGACTTTGCAACTGAATCTGATTTTCAGGCTGATTTTCCTGGTCTGCAATCTCATCTGCCAAAGCACCCTGCAAAGCTTCTTTTTGAACTTTCTTTTTTTGTGTAATTCCCTTACTTTTGGCACTTGAAGCAAATATCATGGCAACAACTGCCATAATACACACACCAAAGAAAGCTACCGAAACCAAAACGCTGATTACCTTTAAGGCTCGCAGGTTCCTGGGCCCATGATGTACCATAGGGTAAGTATACTGCGTTTGTGTATTCACTTTATCATTTATTGTATCACTGCTTTTGTCATCTTCGTACACGATGATCCATCCTTCCTGTGAGCATAGCTCATTGACTGATTCTATCATTTTGCATAAGAATAAAGGATAAATGTGTCTATTTAGTGTTTCCAATATCCCGGATTGGAGGTTAGCTTCATCACCATACCCATCGGAAGTCTTTCATATGCTTTTCCGAGTCTGTATCCGATATACTTACATCCGCTAAGCCAAATGAGACTAACAATAAGCCATGGGCGTTTCTTTTTCACTAAATAAGCAGCTGTCTTTTTTACCATTGCTATCCCTGCGGATTCTGATGGTAAATTTTCAAAAACCTGTGCATGCTGGCTTTGTGATACACCTAAATCAAAATTTCTCTTCAGCTGCTGAATCCCGCCGTAATTGTGTGAATGATAAACTTTTGCATCTGCAGCATAATACACGCTCAGTCCCACTTTAATCACCTTTGCCGCAAAAAGCATATCTTCATTAAAGATTGCTGTAGGAACATATCCTCCCAGATCCATAAAAAGCTGTTTTTTATAAGCTGCGCACACATCGGAAAAGAAATAGGTTTTAATCCCCAGTATATCCAAATCCTTTTGTGTTTTTTCTCTGGCTTCGCTCGGATAATTATGCTGTCTGGTGAATTTTTCAATTAAAGTAGCATCCTTATTGGCGAGCTGTCTGGCATAACTGACACCTATTTTTTCGTTTTCAGCTAATGGTCTGATTAGGTTTTCCAGTAAATGTTCATCTGCCGGTATCGCATCATCTGTCATCATGACAAAGAAAGGTGCCTCAGACATTCTGACTCCCTTTTCTCTGGTTGCTGCATGATCGAATTCCTGTTTTGTGATATGAGTTACAGAGACATTCGGATGCTTTTTACATAAATTCTCTTCCGAAGTAAATGCATCAAAATATGACTTTTCTGTATTAATGAGCCATATTTTATTGGGCTTCAGTGTCTGTTTATTTAGTTTATCCAAAAGTGTTAGCAGTTTATCATCCGGACGATACGTCGGTATAATAATATCTACTATTTCGTTCATGAGTCTGTCCTGCCTTTATTCTGAAAAATAATCGGTTAAAGCATAAATAAGAAAAGAGGGACTTCCTAAAAAGGAAATCCCTTTTTTACATTTTTATTTACCTGTATCTGAATGAACCTTTGCTCCGATTGTTGTAACCGTTGACGATGGAGTGTAATCTCCGACATCTCCAAACAGGAACTGATGAAGGAATAATACATCATCTGTCATATTTGTTGTCATAACACAGCTACCCTTTGCTCCGACCGTTCCGGTTGCTCTGTACTGTTCAGCCGGAAAACCGCCGGTTTCACCGATGCTGTAGCTGGCTACATCTTTTAATAAATCAACGATTTCCGTTAATGTAAGGGAAGTTGATATTTCTTCAAAAATAGTATTGGCTGCTTTATTTAAGGTTGCCACATTTGCACTTTTTGCCTTGGTCAAAATAGCCTGAATTACTTCTCTTTGTCTCTCTGTACGCTTGAAGTCATCACCTGCTGTATAACGGATTCTACAGTATGAAACCGCCTGAATACCATCCAGAGTCTGCATTCCTGTATTTGTTACCTTTTTATATGATTTACCAAGTGATTTCGAAGTTTCTACCTGATAGTTATTAAGGTGAGTAATTTCTGCAGAGTCAACATCAATATCTACTCCGCCGAGTGCATCAATCGTATCAGCCACGCCGGCCCATCCGACTGTCACATAATCTGTGATATTCATATCCAGATTCATATTCAGCATATTGATTGCCTGAAGAGGTCCTCCCAGTGCATATGCTGAGTTTGCTTTATTATAAGAATCATTTCCCAGATTTAAATACGTATCACGATAAACAGATACTAATTTAACCTCTTTGGTAGTTTCATTAATAGAAGCGATGATAATGGTATCGGAACGATTGCCTTTTCCCAGGGATTTATCTCTGGCATCCAAACCAAATAAAGCCACATTACGATATCCGCTCATATGCCCGCCAAGTCCGGCATTCTGCGTAATATCCTTTTTGTTTACATTCAGTTCGTCCTCTTCTGTCTCCTGTGAATCTCCACCAATTCCGTCATTGATAATAATCTGACTTTCATCCAGCTTTTCATGATCCATCTTGCCGTATAATACCACTACATACAAGGCAATCAGCATGAGCACCAATACAAACAATTCTACTGCAATTAAAATAATGCGGTTTCTATTCTTTCTCGCGCGTTCTTCTTTTGTAAGCTTTTTTGCTCCTTTTTTCGCGGATGTGTTTTTCTTGCTATATGCCATTTCCTTCTCCTTCAATATCAATAAGCATTTTTATTCACAAACCCCTTAAACACGGTTAAGAACAAAATTTTAATATCAAGTCCCATAGTCCAGTTTTCAATATAGTATAAATCGCAATCGATTCTCTTTCGAATTGAAGTATCTCCTCGATATCCATTGACCTGAGCCCATCCCGTCATTCCCGGTCTGACCTGATGTTTAATCATATATCTCGGAATTTCTTCCTTGAACTTTTCTACAAAGAACGGTCTTTCCGGTCTCGGTCCCACCAGACTCATATCGCCCATTAATACATTAATAAGCTGCGGAAGCTCGTCCATACTGGTCTTTCGAAGAACTCGTCCGATCTTTGTTACTCTCGGGTCATCTCTGGTAGTCCATTCCTTCTTTTCCTCATTTGGTTTTTGCATTTCCATCGTACGGAATTTA
>JAZUKG010000249.1:0-1672 GCA_045643145.1 Lachnospiraceae bacterium
TGTGCGAGGATACTGTCAACACATCGCCGCAAATATGCTTCTGTTTTATAGATCGGCACAATTACACTGATCTTTGGCATTGCCGATTCCCTCCCATTCAAACACGGCATTTTTATCGCCGGGAAAAATCCCGTCTTATATGCTTACGGACGGCAGGATACACAACCCCTGCCGGACTTATTTCCGGCCTGTCGTTTCGGCAGAAAACAGCCGGACGGTAAGGACCGCGGCAATGCCGGAAACCACAGTATCTATAAACTGATACTTGATTCCACGCTCCTTAAAAAAGCGCTCAGCTTTCTTTGTATCATTGCACTTCTTCGTGCCAAATATCTGTATATTCATTTCAGCACCTTCCTTATCTGCTTATCAGTAGCAATCGGATAAAGTTCATGCATATGCTCTACAATTCTTTCCTAGGACACTTTAGAATCTTCCCTATATGAAGCAGTCACAGTGTCATATCCCCATAAATGCTCCGGTGCACAATATGCCGCTACATTCCAGCCATACTCCTGCCCCTTTTTATTCTTACGTTTTCTAAAATCAGAATTGCAAAGATATAGCTGCATCATCAGAGTAGTAACTGCTCCCTCAAAACCCTTCTCTCCATCTTTTCCAAATCCGGTCATCACCTTCAGCTGATTAGAAAGAATCTCTGAATCCAACTTATCCTCAATAAAATTATCCATTATCTTTTTGTGTTTCAGAGGTGCCTTACCATCTTCATAGAGAGCATCAAAGTCGTAGCCATCCCTGCGATAATTTACAAAAACCGGTAACCACTCCACAGAAATGAATCCAGCCATGGGTATAGCAATGAAGACTGTTATCTCATTTTTTATGTATTTTTGTCTTGAAATTCCGAAATTTCCAAAATTGAAAAATCGGCAGAAGTACGTAAATTCAAGGACTTTCAGGTGTTTACCCGTTGTATTCCAACCACACACTCTACATGTCTGGATTCTTATCAGACAACACAATATCTGTTCCCTCGTTTAATGACTGAGAACACTTTTCAGCTTTGTCTTTTTCTTTAAGTTTACCCTTTGAATTGTCGACGTCCTGCTTCCAGCCGGTTTTGAAAACAAAGGTGAGCTTGTATGGATCTTTCTCACCATTTTCGTCCAGTCCGCCGACAATGACTTTTTCTATCATTCTATCAAAGATATCACGATCAAACACAGTCATGATTCCACCTTCAGAAAGAACCGCCCTGAAATTCTCGATTCTTTTCTTCATTGTTTCCCTATCAACTGTCTGTGCTTTTATTTGCGCATACTCTTTCTGTAATGAACGCAATTCTGCTTTGATCTCATCATCTTTTGGTTTATATACTTCTTTTTCTATTGTTCCATCCAGATAATTTTCTACCAGTTTCTGTCTTTTCTTTGAGATAACTGATATTTTTTCCTCCAGTTTCTTTTCTTTCGATGAAATTTTCTCTTTGTCGAGTGTCTTTTCTACTCTGCTAAGGAACTTTTCCACCACATCCTGATTATTTCCGCACAAAAGATTATATGCTTCGATGAAAGCAGTCTCTATAACTCTTTCTTCGATGCCTTTACTATCCGGACAATACTGTGCCCCGTTTTTTACATAATTGCCGCAGTGCCAAATGATTTTTTTGTATTTTTCTTCTAACTCACCATGCCATGAACGTCTTGTCAGT
>JAZUKG010000250.1:0-1802 GCA_045643145.1 Lachnospiraceae bacterium
AAGGGGCTTTTTCATCCAATAAATAATAGTAAAGCTGATATGGAGACAGTCCCATCACTGTCAAATCCGGGTCATAGCGGCGTATCGTATCTAAAGCAGTTTTATAGTCATGAAGCTGTGTCATATGGTCAGATAGCATGAAGCCGGAGCCCAGCTTTGTAAAGGTAGTCTGGTCCGAGGTGGAAATTGCCTGATAATCATTGGATACGGGAAACGGCAAGGCATTTATGCTATAGTTTCCCAGACTGTCACAGTCTAAATTGGTAGCGCCGTCCAAAGTCGGAAATGCATAGTAACGCATAGCAGGGAAGGAAAGCAGAGCGCAGCTGACAAACAGAGAGCATAAAAGCATGCGTAGGTGCTGTGCAGCGTCACATTCTGTTATGAACAGGATACATAAAAACACGCATATCCACAGAGCCACATGCCCACTTCTGGAGAATAGGCGACTCACCCAATCCTCGTCCATAATAACCAGGGTATATGTATAGGTAAGCGGCAGCAGAATCAGTACGCATAAAAGCCCGGCAAAATAAGGCCTCTGTAATAGTTTCATGAAGTTATTTGCCGGCGACAGGTTGGACAGATAGTGCTTTTTGATATATCCGAGCAAACAAATCAAAAGCAGCCAAATCGGAAGCATTGGACCAATCAGGCGAAGGCAGTCATAAAGATATTCTTTGATTTCTGATGCTGTAATATATGGGAGAAACCAGTCCGGAATATCGCGGCCCTTTATCGTTAATCCATCGCCCAGCAAAGTTTGAGAGGAATAAGCGAGTACATGCTTTGCCATACGAATCAGCATCGGAAGGCTAAACAGGATTGGCAGTGCAAGTGCGGTCAGTTTGCAGTAAAACGTCGGCATAGAAAAATCTTTTTTATACTGCTGCGATTTACAATAGGTTAAAAAAAGTGCAGCAGCATAAGGGAGTAATCCGCACAGCAGTGCAAAACCAAAGAGCGGATAATAGAGTCCGTTTAGAAAGCTCAGACCGACATACAGGTATAAAAATCGTCCCGGATTTTTACGAACCGGCGGTAAAAACAGGATTAACAAGGTCGGCAGGATAATCCAGGTTCTGCAGTAAGCCGGCATATGAAACAGAAATGCAAATAAAAAGGTATAATAGCTGTTTACATGACTGCGAACACAGATTAGGATTAAACATGCAAAGGCAATCATAAACAGTGTAAATGCAAAGGAATAGGTCGTAGCGGTATCTCCCAGTACGACATTTATCATACCAATCGGAAGCGGATACAAACCGGAAACCGGTGAAAAATCCTGATATGGCATAGAGTGGAATTTAAGTAGCTGCGTAAACGGCAGAAGCTGTTCCCCGTGATGATGTAAATCAGAAGGAACAAATCTGGCAGCAGGCATATATGAACTAAACAGAAAAACGGAAATTGCACTTGAAATGCAAAGTCCTTGTTTTTGTTTTTTTATAAATCTGATTTGCAGTCCCAGCTGGGCTGCAATCAATCCCAGTATGAAAATCGTAAACGACGCAGGCTGTTTTAATCGGGTTATTTCAGTCGCTGTCTGATAACTGTCTTTTAGATATAAAAGCAATAAAAACGGGAGCGGAAGCTGAACGATATACATGGCTCTTTGAGAAATTTGTAAAGCCTGCTTTTGGCGCATTTGGGTAATTACCAATGCTATTACATAAAGAGCCGAAAGCCAAATAAAGATCCACATATCATCCTGGACTGCCTGAGTGAAGAAGCCTTTTAGGACATTACAAAGAATCAAATCAAAATAGATACAAAGAAAGAATGCGATGTGAGAAAGG
>JAZUKG010000251.1:0-1617 GCA_045643145.1 Lachnospiraceae bacterium
GAGACTTCTTCAAGTTTTGTGTAAACGCCAAATTGCTGATGTAATTTTTATTAAAAGTACAAACTTGTCAGCCTGTACGATTAACCATTTTCAGAGATGATTCGGTCTTCAAAGTATATCTCAAGCTGGGCGCGGATTTGAGACCAATCCTGGCGGCGTCCGGTCCATTTTTTCGTTATGTCTGTCATTGCCAGATACAGCATTTTTAAGAGGCTGTCATCCGAAGGGAAAATGGTTTTTGCTTTTGTAACCTTACGAAGCTGCCGGTTAAATCCTTCTATTGCGTTGGTTGTATATATCAACCTGCGTACAGCCTCAGGATACTTGAAATAGGTGGATAACAGCGGCCATTTATCATGCCAGCTTTTATAGATTTTCGGATATTTATTATCCCATTTCTCACCGAACATATCAAGTGCGGCAGCAGCATGTTCTTCATCAACAGCACTGTAAACCAGCTTGAGATCCGCCATAACATTCTTTATGTCTTTGTATGACACATATCTGGTCGAGTTTCGTATTTGATGAATAATGCACTGCTGTATTTCAGTATCAGGGAATGCTGCTTCTATAGCTTGAGGAAAGCCGTTAAGACCATCAACACAGGCTATAAGGATATCTTTTATTCCCCGGTTTTTCAGACCGTTAATTACCGACATCCAATATTTTGCACTTTCATTTTCACCAACGTACATTCCAAGCACATCTTTACGGCCTTCCATGTTGATGCCGATGACGATATAGACAGCCTTTTTAATAATACGACCTTCACTCCGTACATGGTAGTGGATAGCATCCATAAAAATAACAGCATATATATCGTCCAGAGGGCGCTCCTGCCACTCATGCACCATGGGAAGAATTTTATCGGTAATCCGGCTTATGGTACTGTCTGAAACAGAAAGGCCGTATAAATCCTGCATGTGTGCTTCAATATCTGATGTAGTCATTCCTTTTGCATACATTGAAATAATTTGTTCTTCCATATCCTGTGAGATGGTATTCTGATACTTTTTTATGAGTTGCGGTTCAAATTCTCCGGCCCGGTCACGAGGTATGTTAATATCTACATCACCATAACTGGTATGCATAGTCTTTTGGGAATGGCCATTACGACTGTTCCCGGTATCTTTGTTTTTGTAATCGTATTTTGAATATCCCAAGGCTTCATCAAGCTCTCCGTCAAGAGCACCTTCGAGCAGTACTGACATCATATCCCTCATAATAGACTTGATGTCAGTCCCGTTTTTTACGGAAAGATTGTTGTTTTTAACATATTCGGACATCATTTCACGCATTGCAGCTTTCTGTGGACTTTCATTTTTTCTTGTCATAAATATACCCTCCATACTGATGTTTTAATTTTACATCAGCATGAAGGGTTTACACAAACTTTGGGACACTCTCTGCTTTTCTTTTTATGTCAATTCTAACAAATTTTTTATAAAAAGCCAGAGGTCCCCGGTAAATATCTTCCCCTCTGCCCCCGTCATTAGCTTGCCCCGTTTAGCAGTATAACCTGCCTAAGCTCGACTCATTATCCTGTTCAAACTTGCAAAAAAATACCTGCTGCGTCTAAGCTTAATTAGATACAGCAGGTTCTTATGATATAGCAGG
>JAZUKG010000252.1:0-2001 GCA_045643145.1 Lachnospiraceae bacterium
ATCCGCGCTGCAAAACTTTGCCCTTTTCTTCTTGCAAGCTTCACTATTGCTTGCCTTTTCCGGGCTTCTTGTGATAGTATGTTCATGGGAAGTCCTCCTTTGGTACGGTTGGTTTTGTTTGGCGACTTGATTATACCATACCAAACCTTGGACTTCCTTCTTTATTGGTTCATATCATTTTAAGCTATACAGCTACTTCTAGTTCCTTAGTGATTTCGTCATTGCATTTTTCCTTTCAACGTGATACAATATTTGTTAGTCAGCAGTACAGCTTTTATCAATGAACTGTTACGACATTTTTATTTTTCAAATTGGTGCAAGCCACATCACAACCATTTCGATGGTTCGGATTTGACGTGCATTGCCAAATAAGGCAGCAGATATTGATAGAAATATCTGCTGTCTTTTTTCTATGCAAAAATCCTAAAAATCTATGCTATCAAGGCATTGAGAGGCCTGCTCCGGTCCAACTCTTTGCATATTGACAGCAATCATTAATTTTGATATGATTGCTAACAAAGTTAGTAAAAATGGAGGCTTTATGAAATCATCCGGGATATCTAACAATTTGGATGAGCTGACTAATGCGTTTATTGAACTGCGGCACAGCGACAGTTACAGGAAGTTTGATAAGGAATTCATAGCAAAGAAATACAATTCGTTGTTGGTTCTTTCATTTTTGACGGAGCACGGTGATGCTGTGGTTTCCCATGAACTGGCAGAAGCTCTGGTAAGAAGTACGTCACAGACAGCGGTGCTGTTAAATCAAATGGAAGAACAGGGATATATCAAGCGCAGTGATGATGATAAAGACGCAAGGCAAACCTTAGTCAGCATTACACCAGAAGGCAAGGATGTTTGCAGAAAGAATCTTGAACGCTGCAAACATTTGATTTGTAATATATTCGATGTGATGGGAGAGGAACAATCAAAACAGTTTGTAACATCATTCAGACTCTTCCTTGAAGCATGCTCAACTGTCCATCATGAAAGGAGTATAAGTGTTGAGGATAAAGGAAAAAAGGCAGGAGAAAAAAGATAAGAGGAATTACATGAGGATCCTTAACATTCAGGACAAGCTTGTAAAGGATTTTTTCGATAAGGACGGCTGTGGCCTAGAAATAGAGTTTGGCGTCATATATGAGCCAAGATGCCGCGTATATATTGAAACCGGATTAAAGAAACTTAAAGCGTTTGTCGGAAGACGCGGTAAGTTTGTAATTGATGATTCCATCGGAAGATTTCTCAATGTAGAAATAGTGCTGAACCCGTTTCCGCCTAAAGAACTGGAACCTATTTTCAGTGGTATTTTAGATATATTGAATTTCTACGAAAATTTTGTGATAGATGAAAACTGCGGAGTTCATGCAAATTTCAGAGCGGATGACCGCATAAAAGAATGTTTCTATAATCTGCTTGCAGATGGCAGATACGACAGCGAACGCTTTAGCCATAGCAAGTACAAGGCTGACTTTAATGAAACAATTAAAAATGGCAACGGTACTGTTAAAACTTATAAGGAGTATCTTGAATATCAGCATACAGTCGGCGCCAAGTACTGCGGCATAAATTTTCTGAAGGATAAGCTTCTTGAGGTGAGAACGCTGAATCTCGATTGGGAAGATGTAATGTTCTTCTGCAATGTTTATGAAGAAGCTGTACATTTGTGAACCGTGTTATTCTGGAATTGCTTTGAGAGGAAAGCTTTTTGCCCGAAAATCCTCTTGCAGCCGCGTCCCATGATTTGCCCGTTTGAAACCGTCCCTTTGCATTCGAGACCGCAGAAGGAAATTCTATCAATATATGATTTCCTTTCCAAAGGCAGCAGATCTTGACGGAAGATCTGCTGCCTTTTTCTATGGCAACACCGCATAACAGACATATAAAGGGTTCGACATAGCGGGAACTGCCGGAATTTATAAAGATATCCTTTGTTTTCCGTTTGCGGGACAACCCAAATCAGACTGCCAGACGGGGTCTGTCAGCCAGAATCAGGTTCGC
>JAZUKG010000253.1:0-20423 GCA_045643145.1 Lachnospiraceae bacterium
CCATTTGGATGTGCAGTAACATGTATCGTGACTCGTGCTCTTGAAGGCTGGTTATGCGGTTTGATTTTCAAGGCATTGCATGATGCCGGCAAGACAAAGAAAATCTCTTATTATGTTGCGAGCCTTTCATGCCCACTTTTAAATACGGTATTATTCATGAGTTCTTTAGTAATTTTCTTCTATAATACAGACTATATTCAGGGCTTTGTAGAAAGTCTTGGCGTAAGCAATCCGCTTACCTTCGTTTTAGCTTTCGTAGGACTTCAGGGACTGATTGAAGCAGTAATCTGCTTTATTATCGCAAGTATCGTTTCTCGAAGTTTGGCAGCTGCATTAAAGAGAGCATAAATATGGAATAGAAATATAGGGCGTCTGAAATAGTTCAGGCGCCTCGTTTTATATAGAAGCGAAACAGAATTGATAGCTGTGTTAATTACAGGTATAATGTAAGCAATTGAGAAATTTATAAGTCAGTGTGATATGAACTGATTTTCTCGCCGGAGCTTTGGCAAGTCTCGCTGCTTAGCGAGGTCTTTTCGAGCTTAGCAGCGCTAGTTCTTGCCATTGAGCGAGAGCGTCTCCAAGAGGAAACAGTTCATAGTGCACTGACAAATAAATGAATGGAAGTGTTAAGTAGTATATAAAAACAGTGAATGGACCAGGTTGTAAACAATCGACGCAAAGAATGGAGGAAAACATGAATCAGATTTCAATAGAACAGGTAGAAGGTCTTTCTATCGGACATGCTCAAAATGAAGAAGCCGGAACCGGTGTAACTGCGCTTTATTTTCCAAATGGTGCGAGAGTAGGAAGTGATGTTAGCGGCGGTGGTCCTGCCAGCAGAGAAATTCATTTAACGGATCCGCTTACAGCAGATAACAAGATTAATGCAATAATCTTATCCGGAGGTTCGGCTTATGGACTGGCTGCTGCAGACGGAGTTATGAGATATTTGGAAAGTCAGGGAGTCGGATATCCGACCGGAGCAGCTTTAGTGCCGCTGGTTTGTCAGTCCTGCATTTATGATTTGGGATACAAATGCGCGACAGTCAGACCGGATGCTAAAATGGGTGAAGAGGCAATTAAAAATGCGATGGAAAAGACAGACGGCAGAACAAAAAATGTAGGCGGCGGATGCGGAGCAACTGTGGGAAAAATTATGGGAATGGAGCATTCCACCAAGGCCGGTATCGGAATGAAAAGCGTGGAAATTGACGGACTTCAGGTAACAGCAGTTGTCATCGTAAATGCACTGGGAGATGTTTACAATCCAAATACCGGTGAAATGATTGCTGGTCTGAAAGATGAAAACGGCAATTTGACACCATCTCTTCCGGTTCTTTATCAGATGATGAAACCAAGAGATATGTTTACCGGCAATACTACCATCGGAGCGATTATTACCAACGCGGAATTTAACAAAGCAGAAATGAGTAAAATTGCTTCCATGACTCGTTCAGCTTACAGCAGATGTATCAATCCGGTAGGAACCATGGCTGATGGAGATACTATTTATGCAGCCAGTGTCGGAAGCATAAAAGCAGATTTGAATATGGTTGGTTCACTGAGTGCAATGGTTATGCAGGATGCCATTTTAAGTATTTTTGAATAATCGGTAAAGTAGTTAACATAAAATTTATTTGCCGAATTGGTTGACATATTATATGCTCTATGTTATATTATCTGTAACAATTGTAACAATTTTGTAACAATTGAAATGAGTTTTAAGGGAAATAGTATGTGGAATAAAACAAATAAAAAAGTAAAAACAACGGTTTTAACCGTAATTATATCAGCAGCAATGGCAGTCAATGTAATGGCTCTTCCTACTGTAGGCTTTGGAATCAGCGGAGATGTTGTTGATCCGCTTGCAGAAACAGAATATGCAGTCGGAGCCGGAACAGTTGTTGAAAGTGCTTCTTTCTGGGATGAAGTGATTGAGGAAATCCCGGTGGTTTCTGAAAACAGTACTTCAGAAGAAAACACCGATGATACAGAGGATTCTGTAGATGAGGAAGAAGAATCAGCAGGTACTGTATACGGATACACCAATTTAGGTGTAGTTCAGGTAGATGACCATTTGAATGTCAGAGAAACAGCAGACAGCGGCAGCAAGATTGTCGGAAAGATGGTAAATGAAGCCGGCTGTGAAGTATTGGATATTGAAGGCGATATGGCTCATATCACTTCAGGTAGTGTGGAAGGATATGTAAGCCTGGAATATTTATTAACCGGCGGAGATGCGATGATGCATGCAGCTCAGATTGTAAAAGAACTTGCAACTGTAAATGCAGACGGACTCAAGCTCCGTGAACAGCCAACAACAGAGTCAGCAGTTGTTACCATGGTTCCTTATGGTGAAGAACTTGAAGTAGTGGATAAGCTTGATGGCTGGGTAGCAGTAGATTATGACGGATCAGTAGCTTATGTTTCTGCTGATTATGTTACAGTAGATACAAAACTGAAAACCGCATTAAATATGACAGAGTTCTTGTATGGAGAGGGTGTATCCGATATCCGAGTTGAACTTTGTGAATATGCAAAACAGTTTGTTGGTAATCCGTATGTATGGGGTGGTGTATCACTTACAAAGGGTGCTGACTGTTCCGGATTTGTATTAAGTGTTTACAAGAAATACGGAATTTCACTTCCGCATTCATCCAGAGCACAGGCAAATATGGGAACCAAGGTTTCATTGGCAGATGCCAGACCGGGAGATCTGGTATTCTATGCAAAGGGCGGCAGAATTAACCATGTAGGTATTTATATCGGTGGTGGTCAGATTGTAAACGCCAGCTCACCAAAGACAGGTATTCGTATTGCAAATGTACATTACAGAACACCGGTTAAGGTAGTCAGAATTTTAAATGATTAATTTCATAGGAATATATACAAAAAGGCTTTACAAACAAAGCCTTTTTGTGTTATAGTTTGTTTTGTGTGAAAATTAGCCATGCTCAGTCTTTGGATAATAGGCCGAGTACTTAGCATGAGCCGTACGAAAAAGAAGGAGGAAATCAAAATGATTTCAAAGGAAAAGAAAACAGAAGTTATGACAAAGTATGCAACAAAGCCAGGCGACACAGGATCTCCTGAAGTTCAGGTAGCAGTACTTACAGAAAGAATTAAAGAGCTTACAGCTCACTTAAAGGAAAATCCAAAGGATCATCATTCAAGACGTGGTATGTACAAGATGATCGGTAAGAGAAGAGGTCTTCTTGATTACTTAAAGAAGAAAGACATCGAAAGATATCGTAAGTTAATCGAAGAACTTGGTATCAGAAAATAATTTTGGTTATTAAGAGGCGGAATTATTCCGCCTCTTTTTAAAGTATAATGAGACTATTGATTAGTTCAGAAGATGAAGAGAAGGAGAAGAAGATGGTAAAGGTTTATGAACTTGAACTTGCCGGACGTACACTTCGTGTAGAAATCGGTAAGGTCGGAAAACAGGCAAATGGCTGTGCCTTTATGCAGTATGGTGAAACAACAGTTTTATCTACAGCAACAGCTAGTGAAAAACCAAGAGATGGGATTGATTTCTTCCCATGTAGCGTAGAGTATGAAGAAAAATTATATGCAGTAGGAAAGATTCCTGGTGGATTTAATAAAAGAGAAGGTAAGGCTAGTGAAAATGCCATCCTTACCAGCCGTGTAATCGACAGACCAATGCGTCCTTTATTCCCAAAGGATTACAGAAACGATGTTACTCTTAACAATATGGTTATGAGTGTGGATCCAACATGTCGTCCGGAACTCGTAGCTATGCTTGGTACATCTATCGCAACATGTATTTCAGATATTCCATTTGACGGCCCATGCGCTATGACACAGATGGGTATGATTGACGGAAATCTTATCGTAAACCCTACTCAGGAAGAATGGGCAAAGGGTGACCTTAAAATGACAGTAGCTTCTACTGCAGAAAAGGTTATCATGATTGAAGCCGGTGCTAATGAAGTTCCTGAAGCAAAGGTGCTTGAAGCTATCTACCAGGCAGATGCCGTAAATAAAACTATCATCGAATTCATCAACAAGATTGTTGCTGAAGTTGGTAAGCCAAAACATGAATATGTAAGCTGTGCAATTCCTGAAGAAATGTTTGCTGCAATCAAGGAAATCGTTCCTCCGGCAGAAATGGAAGAAGCAGTATTTACAGATGAAAAGCAGGTTCGTGAAGAAAATATTCGTCAGGTAACTGCTAAATTAGAAGAAGCATTTGCTGATAAAGAAGATTGGCTCAGCGTATTAGGCGAAGCTGTATATCAGTATCAGAAGAAGACAGTAAGAAAGATGATCTTAAAGGATCACAAGCGTCCGGATGGTCGTGCGCTTGATCAGATCAGAAAGCTTTCTGCTGAAGTAGATATTATTCCTAGAGTACATGGTTCTGCTATGTTTACTCGTGGACAGACTCAGATTTGTAACGTTTGTACTTTAGCTCCATTATCAGAAGTACAGAAGGTTGACGGATTAGATGAAAATGTAACTGCAAAGAGATATATGCATCACTATAACTTCCCTGCATACTCTGTAGGTGAAACAAAGGTTAGCCGTGGTCCTGGACGTAGAGAAATCGGACATGGTGCACTTGCTGAAAGAGCACTTCTTCCGGTACTTCCAAGTCCTGAAGAATTCCCATACGCAATCCGTACTGTATCAGAAACATTTGAATCAAACGGTTCTACATCAATGGCTTCAACATGTTCATCATGTATGTCATTAATGGCTGCCGGTGTTCCAATCAAGAAGATGGTAGCAGGTATTTCATGTGGTCTTGTAACCGGTGATACAGATGACGATTTCGTATTATTAACAGATATCCAGGGTCTTGAAGACTTCTTTGGAGATATGGACTTTAAGGTAACAGGTACTACAGACGGTATCACAGCAATTCAGATGGATATCAAGATTCACGGATTAACTCGTCCAATCGTTGAAGGTGCCATCGACAGATGTCGTCAGGCCAGATTATTCATCATGGATACATGTATGAAGCCTGCAATTGCAGAACCTAGAAAAGAAGTTGGAAAATATGCTCCAAAGATTATCCAGATTCAGATCAATCCTGAAAAGATTGGTGATGTTGTTGGTCAGAGAGGAAAGACAATCAACGAAATCATCGCTCGTACAGGTGTTAAGATTGATATCACAGATGATGGTGCAGTTTCTGTATGCGGAACAGATGCAGACGGAATGCAGAGTGCTATCAAGATGATCGAAATGATTACTTCTGAATTTGAAGAAGGAAAGAAGTATACAGGAACAGTTGTAAGCATTAAAGAATTTGGTGCTTTCATCGAGTTTGCTCCTGGCAAAGAAGGAATGGTTCACATTTCAAAAATCGCTAAGGAAAGAATCAACCATGTAGAAGATGTATTAACACTGGGTGATACAGTAACTACAGTTTGTCTCGGAAAAGACAAAATGGGTCGTATCAGCTTCTCAATTAAGGATGCTGAATAATTAACAGCTACCTAAAATTAGGTTGATAGAATAAGATTTTTATAACGTCGATTTACAGTTATTGCTGTGAATCGACGTTTTTTTGCTTTTTATGATAAAAAAATGAGAGATTTACATAAAAAAAGCAAGATTTTATGTAAATTTGTTTTACTTTTTTGATACTGAGTGTTAAAATAACTTCAAATGGGCTATTATGATTTATTGACGTTTTTTTACTCTAAAACGTCTAAGGAGAAATAATATGGGGTTTTTATTAAAACTGCTTGGCGGTGTCAGTAAAGACGAGATTGCCAGAGTGGAAAGTGAACAGATGCAGGCTCGTGCAGAGCTTTGTATGGAACACGAAAGAGAAATGGATAAGCTGAAGGATGATCATCAGGCCGAGCTTGACAAAATGAAAAAGCTCTACGCAGAACAGATTGACGAAATTCAGGCAGCGTTCAGAGCAAAGACAGCCAGTATTCAGGCTGAATTTGCAGCATATAAAGAGAACAATAATAAAGCGGCTGAAATGGAAGCGGAGCATGAAGCAAAGCTTGAAAAGATGAAAAAGCTGTATGCGGAGCAGATTGATGAAATTCAGGCAGCTTTCCGTGAAAGAAATGACAGCTTAACCACTCAATTGAATGAATATAAGGATAAGAGCAGTAAGTACGAAGAAGAAATGAAGGAGCGAGATGAAAAACTCGCCAAGATGAAGGACTTATATGCTGAGCAGATTAGTGAAATAGAAGCTGCTTTCAGAGAAAAGAAAGAATCCTTATCTTCTGAGATTTCAGGAGCAGAAGAAGAAAAGATTCAAAAAATGCAGCAGGAACATGAAGTTGAAGTAAACAGAATGAAGTCGGTATTTGAAGAAATGCTGACAGAAATTCAGAATTCATACAGAGAGAAATTCTCAAAACAGAATCAGGAATTAAGTGATCAGGCCAAGCAGCTTGAAAAATACAAAAATCTGGCACAGAATCAGCAATTAGAACTGGCCAAGATGAGTAAACTTTATGACGAACAGTTAGAAGAGGTTCAGGTAGCGTTCAGAAATAAGAATCAGGAACTGCAGGGTCAGCTGGATCGTATCAAATCGCAAATCGGAACATTATTGGATGCATAAGGGATTTAAGTTATTCTAAACAATAAAAGGGAGAAAAAAGATGGAAGACATGTTGAAAAAAGAAAATCAGGAAATTGAAGAAGCAGCTGCAGAAAAAGAAGAGACAGTAGAAGAAAGCGAAGCTTCAAAAGAAGCAATCAAGGCTGTTATGACTATGAAGGCTATGCAGTCATTAGACAATGATACATTTGAACCGGTTTCATTGGAAATTGGCGATGGTTGGAAGGGTGTAATTGATCGTCTGACAAAAGAAATTGAAGGTGAATTCGGCAAGGTAAACAGCATTGCCAATGATGCAATTGCAAAAGAACGTCAGAAATGTAAAGAAACCATCACACAGCAGTATGTAGATCGTGAATCTAAACTTACAAAAGATTATGAAAAACAGATTGCTGATATGAAAGAAGATTATGAATCTCAGATTTCTTCTATGAAGAAGGAAATTGAAGAACTTTCATCTGCAAAGGAAGAAGCTACTTCAGCATTAGAAGAAGAAAAGCAGAAAGCAGAAGACAAGATTAATGCTGCAAAACAGAAAGCAGAAGATAAAATCAATGAAGCAAAACAGATGGCTGAAGATCAGGTATCTGAAGTGAAAGATGAAACAGTTAACAAATTGACTCAGGAAAAAGAAGAGGCAATTGAAGAGTTAACAAAAGAAAAAGAATCTGAAGTTGAGGAATTAAAGAAAACTCACGAAGAAGAGATTGAAAAGTTAAAGAAAGAACACGAAGAAGAAATCGAAAAGTTAAAGAAGGAACATGAGACTGAACTTACAAAGATGAAGAATCTTTACGAACAGCAGTTAAATGAAGCCGGAGATAGCTTTAGAGAAAAGAATCAGCAGATGAGAAAAGAAATGGATCAGTACAAGGAACAGGTTGACATCCTTATGTTACATATCGATGATCCATTCATCTTACAGGAAATTCAGATGAAGCAGTCAGCTGCAAATGAAAATGCAGAAGCAGGCGAAGAAGCTGATAAAGAAGAAGCTAAAAAAGAAGATTAATACTAATACAAGTATAGAAAGATGACTCCAAAGGGAGTCATCTTTTTTTGTGCCCAAAATGTCATATCTTTTTGATTTGGACATATATTGAAATATGTGATACAGAGAAGAGGTTGAAAATGAATTCTTTATTGGCTTTGATACCGGAGGATTTACGAATGTATTTTAAAAAGGCTTTATCAAAAGCGGAGGATATTACTGAGATTCGACTGCGTTGCAATCAGCCGGTTTGTATATATCGAATGGGGCGAGAAGTGTTTCTTTTGAAAAATGGGGAGGAAACCGAAAAACTTCGGAATGAATCAGATCAGATTCGAAGGGATTTGCTGATTGCAAGTAAAGAGTACATAGACAAAGTTTTTATGCATATATGCAGGTATTCGCCGTATGCCTATGAAGAAGACCTGAAAAAAGGATTTTTTACAGTAGAGGGCGGACATCGCATCGGAGTAGCAGGACAGGCTAGGGTAGCAGGCGGAGTGGTTAAAGGAATGCAATATATCCGGTATATGAATATTCGAGTGGCTCATCAGATAAAGGGATGCGCCAATGCGGTCATAAATAAGCTGTATTTAGAGGACAAGACCTTTGCAAATACCTTGATTATTGCACCTCCCGGAATGGGAAAGACCACCCTTTTGAGAGATATTGTTCGGCTGGTTTCGAATGGGAATGATAAATACATGGGTATGAAGGTCGGACTGATTGATGAAAGAAGTGAAATTGCAGGCTGTTATATGGGAGAAGCACAGAATGATGTGGGAATTCGTACAGATATTTTAGATGGATATCCAAAACTTTTGGGAATGGAAAATTTACTTCGAAGTATGTCTCCGCAGGTAATCGCACTTGATGAGATTACATCCGATCAGGAGGCCGAGCTTTTAGTATATATGCTTCGCTGCGGGGTGCGATTCATTGTGACAGTACATGCGGCGGATTTTGAGGAAATCCTGCAAAAAGAAATACTTAAACCCCTTTTCAAGGAAAGGGCTTTTCAGCGTTTTGTACTCATTGAACCCGGTTATGGGATAAATCTTAAAACAGATATAGAGATGAAAGAACAGGTGAGCATTTGACTATGAAATGGACGGGGTTATTACTGATTTTGTTGGGCTGCAGCGCAGCAGGTATCAGTCTGGATTTGGGATTGTTACAAAGCATAGATACGCTGATGGATATCAGGGATATGATGCATTTTTTGGTGCATGAGATAGAAGATTGTATTCCGTTTGGTGAGGCGACAAAGTTAGCTGCGGCTAAATCAGAAGGGATTTGTGCATACTTTATGCAAGGCGTTTCACAAAAACTGCAAATGTATGAAGGAGAGGATATAGCACTTATTTGGCGGTCTCAGTCGGAGGTGTTCAAACCATTGTTAAAAAATGAGGATTATGAAGCCTTTTGTCATTGTCTCGATCAAAATGGATTTGTGGGCTGCAGGGATCAATGTATGGTTTTGAATCGTTATGTGGAGAAACTGGCGGACAGGCTAGCAGTTATGAAAAAGAAAAGGGAAGAGACGGGAAAACTGTATCGGACCTTGGGGGTAATCAGCGGTTTGTTTTTGTGCATCCTATTTCTGTAAATAGCCATGAGGAAAGGAAGAAAAAGTATGAGCGTAGCACTTCTTTTTAAAATGGCGGCAGTCGGGATTTTGGTGACTATTTTGAATCAGGTATTGAAAAACAGCTCGAGAGAAGAGTACGGGTTTTTTATCGGGCTGGGAGGTTTGATTTTAGTTCTGTCCTGGCTGGTGCCGTATATCAGTGAATTATTTGATACGGTAGAAAAAATGTTTGAGTAGGTAGAAATATGGAGATACAAAAACTATGTCTGATTGCCTTTTTTATGGCAATAACGATATCAATATTAAAGGAAATGAAAAGTAGTTTTGGAATCTGGATACAGCTGGGCTGCTCGCTTTTACTGATTTTTGCCATGCTTGACCGGGGGAAAATCATCTATTCCTTTTGGATGGACAAAGTAGAAGACTTTGGGATTGACATTGTGCTGCTCAGACCTTTGATAAAGGGATTTATGACGGCTTATTTATGTGAATTCGCGGCTGAGTTTTGCAAAGAGAGCGGTTGCAATATGATTTCAAAGCAGATAGAAACAGCAGGTAAGGTTTTTATACTGTGTTTTTCTATTCCGATTTTAACCTCGCTGATTGAAACCATGGCAGGAATCAGATTATGACAAAACAGCTATTCAATCAATTTGATTTTTCACAGATAGATCAAAAGCTTTCTGCGCAGGGGCAAAATAGCACAGGTTTTTTCTCTGATTTGATACGGGCGATTATAAACGGAGATTTCGACCGGATTTCAGAGTGGTTCATTCATGGACTAAAGAGTATGTTTCTTCCGGGGCTGAGTGATGCCAGAGAGCTTTTGCTTAAGCTTTTACTGCTGGGTCTGTTATGTACTGTATTAAAATATACAGCAGATTTTGTAAAAAAAAGACAGATATCGGATATGGCAAGACTTTCCGTATATTTTGCATTCATGAATATTATGTTAACCACATTTGAAACTTTGTTTTCACAGCTGGACAAGGCATTGACAGATGGAAATGAATTGATTCGATTAATCGTTCCGGTATTTTGTTTGTCTGTATCGGTTTCACGGGGAGCACTGAGCGGAGCGGTTAATTATGAAATGCTGGTCCTAATGCTATGGGGTGTAGAGTTTTTGCTACAACAGGTTTTTCTGCCGGCAGCAAAGATGTATCTGGAACTGACTTTGCTGGACGGTATCGATGAGGAACATAGATTTGGTGGTTTTGTCCGTTTGTTTCAGCGTTTTTTACGACATGGAATCAATTTTTGTATTGCTTTTATTGTCGGTGTAGCAGGCTTTGGGAATTTACTTTCTAAGGGACCGGACTCTCTTCAAAAGCTGGTGCTGACCAAGACAATAGGGGTCATACCGGGCATCGGTGATTTGTCAGCCTCCTGTGCAGAGCTTTTGTTTCAGACCGGAGCAATGATACGAAATGCAATCGGAATCGGCAGTGTCCTGGTTCTGGTGTATTTATCTTTTTATAGTTTGATTAAAATATTGGCGATTGCTTTTACAATGAAGCTGGGCGCCGCACTTTTTGAACTGATGGGGCAAAAGGAATTTGCCGGGAATCTTTCTGCGGCCGGAGAAACCGGATTTATTATGACAAGAATCAGACTGTGTCAGGTACTGGTTTTTGCCGTAATCATATGCGGAGCTGTTATGATGGGGTAGTTAAAGTTCTGTCTGAAAATTGCGGATTACCGAGAATAGAAAGAAGCATGGCAAGGAATAGAAGGTGTGAGTGCAAATATGGAATTTTTTCGAAAAATAGGTATTGTTTATTTGCTGGGGAAAACGGCAATCAGACTGTGCCCGAATGAGGAATACGAAAAATATTTGCTGCTTTTAGTAAAACTGATTCTGCTGGTCATGCTGCTGCATTTTGGGCTATCCATTCGGATTTCAGACCTGACAAAGGGATGGGAAGAGGAGAGTATTTCGCTGCATACAGATGAGCTGAGACAGGAGTATGAAATGCAGTCAAGAGATATCATTTTGGATGCTGTAAAGGGGCTAAGAGATGGAGAAGAATGATCAAATCAGGAAATGGATACAAAAGATTGGGACGGATCGATTTGTCCTGTTGATTTTTCTGGGAATCTTATTAACTGCTTTTTCAAAAAGTGAGCCGAAGGAAACAAAAATAGTCAGTAAAGAAGTATCTCTGGAAGAAGGCAGGAGTGAAAATGACAGGATGGAGGATGAAAAGGATTTGCCCCTTTCTGACAGCAGATTGTACTGCAGGGAATATGCCCGGGAACTGGAACAGTTTATAGTTTGTATGGAGGGTGTTGAAAAAGCCAGGGTATTTTTGACCGTCAGCAAAATGGATACCAGGCAGTATGAGAGAAACACACCGTATGAAAGCCGGCAGGAAAAATCGGCAAAGGGAGATGTCAGGGTTGAAAACATGCTGATTAACAGCGATTCTCAGATCGTATTTTATGAAAATGAAGACGGAAAAAAGGTTCCGATAGTGGCAAAGGAAATACCACCGGAAATACAGGGCGTAGTGGTTTTGGTAAAGTGCAATGATTTTGTAAATACGCAGAAAAAAATAGTTTCCTATTTGGAGGCATTATTTGGATTAAACGCTCATAAAATCAAAATAGGCAAATATAGTACTTAATACCTTAAGGAGGTCCTATGAAGAAATTTTGGAAAAGAAATCAAATTATGATTACAGCACTTACACTTATGATAGCGATAGCAGGGTATCTGAATTTCTGCACAGATCAGGATGACGTGGAATCGGCTATGCTTTCGGCTCAGGAAACAGAGGATGAAGACCTGGCACTGGTTACAGAGGAGGATGAAACCTATGATGAGCTGACCGATATTGACAGCATGGATTCGGATGAGGAGATGGTATACAGTGATTATTTAGATACCTATTCTTATGTGACAGATGATTATGAGGGAGAAACGCCGGGAGAGGCTGTTTTTACTTCAGCGGATGCAATTTCCAGTATTCAGGGAGCAAATTTGCTAAAAGAACAGACCAGAGAAAAGAACAAGGAAACTTTGTTGGAAATTATCAACTCAGAGGAGCTGTCAGATGAAGCCAAGAAAAACGCCGTAGACAGTATGATTACTCTGACGGATCAGACACAAAAGGAATGCAGCGCAGAAATTCTTCTTTCTGCAAAAGGCTTTGAAGATGCGGTCGTCAGTATTACCAGTGATCAGGCAGATGTGATTGTTGCTACAGAGGAACTGACAGATGCAATGAGAGCTCAGATTTTGGATATCGTATGTCGAAAAACAGGTCTTTTGGAGGAAAATGTGATTATTTCATCCGTGCCAAAGAAGGCAGATTCTGAGTAAGGTATAGAAAAGAAGCATGACTTATGATATAATAAAACGCTATTTAGAAAAGCACCTGTCACAGGATGGGAGATAGGAGGGCAAATGAAGAGAGTATTTTTAATTGTTCTTGACAGCTTTGGAATCGGTCAAATGCCGGATTGTGAGAGTTTTGGCGATGTGAATGTGAATACACTTCGAAGTGTTATGACTTCTCAGGAATTATCCGTGCCAAATCTGGCAAAGCTGGGATTTTTTGAAATAGACGGATGTAAAGACCTGGTTGAAAAAGGTCATTTACAGGATAAAAAAACATTGGATGCCATGGGCATTTCGGATGAGCACAGTATTCTGGCCAGAATGCAGGAAAGCTCTATGGGAAAGGATACCACGATCGGTCACTGGGAAATAGCCGGAGTGATTTCACCAAAGCCGCTTCCGACCTATCCAAACGGTTTCCCGCAGGAAGTGCTGGATGAATTCAGTAAGCAGACAAAGAGAGGCGTTCTTTGCAATCTTCCGTATTCCGGAACCAAAGTGATTGCAGATTATGGAGATGAGCATGTAAAAACCGGCGATTTGATCGTATATACCTCGGCAGACAGCGTATTTCAGATTGCTGCGCATGAGGATGTAGTTCCGGTAGAAACGCTTTATGAATATTGTAAAATTGCGAGAAATATATTACAGGGTGAGCACGGCGTCGGACGTGTCATTGCCAGACCGTTTATCGGCGCAAACGGAGACTATAAAAGAACTGCAAAACGTCACGATTTTTCATTGGTTCCGCCTAGTGATACACTGCTTGATGTGCTGTCAAAGGCAGGAAAAGATGTGATAGCAGTCGGAAAGATTCATGACATCTTTGCGGGAAAAGGTATGACAGAGTTTACGTATACCAGCGGAAATGAAGAGGGAATACAAAAGACCCTGGAATATTTAGATAAAGATTTTGAGGGCTTGTGCTTTGTGAATTTAGTTGATTATGATATGCTCTACGGACACCGAAGAGATATTGAAGGCTATGCGAAAGCCCTGACTTACTTCGATGAAAAATTAGAACAGATTACTTCCAAAATGAGAGATGAGGATGTTCTGATTATCACTGCAGACCATGGTTGTGATCCTGCTTATGATAAAACTACGGATCATACCAGAGAATATACACCGATGCTGATGTACGGAAAAACATTAGCAAAGGCTAATCTTGGCACACGTTCTGCCTTTGCGGATATTGCCAAAACCATACTCGAGTATTTAGGGGTTGAGGCAGATTTACAGGGAGAAAGCATGCTATAGGAGGAGTTAAAATGAGTAACTATACAAATGAAATTAACAGAAGAAGAACATTTGCAATCATTTCCCATCCGGATGCCGGAAAGACTACCTTGACAGAAAAGTTCCTGCTTTACGGAGGAGCTATCAATTTAGCTGGTAGTGTAAAGGGAAAGGCAACTGCCAGACATGCAGTTTCCGACTGGATGGAAATTGAAAAAGAAAGAGGTATTTCAGTTACCTCGAGTGTACTTCAGTTTGAATATGACGGATTTTGTATTAATATACTGGATACACCGGGACATCAGGACTTCTCGGAGGACACTTATCGTACTCTGATGGCAGCAGATTCTGCAGTCATGGTAATCGATGCGAGCAAGGGTGTAGAAGCACAGACGAGAAAACTGTTTAAGGTATGTGTTATGCGTAAGATTCCAATCTTTACTTTTATTAACAAGATGGACCGAGATGCAAATGATACCTTTGAACTTTTAGATGAGATTGAGAAAGAACTTGGTATTGCCACCTGTCCGGTTAACTGGCCAATCGGAAGCGGTAAAAAGTTCCAGGGAGTTTATGAGAGAAAATCGGACAGTGTTTATGTTTTCTCAGATACTCAGAAGGGTACAAAAGAAGGAGAAACAGAAATTATTCCGGCTAGTGATGCAGACAAGCTGATTAGTACAATCGGTGAAGAAGCACATTCTGTTTTGATGGATGAAATTGAACTTTTGGACGGAGCGAGTGCCGAGTTTGATTTAGAAGAAGTACAAAACGGTAATTTAACACCGGTTTTCTTTGGGTCCGCTCTTACCAACTTTGGTGTGGAAGTATTCTTAAAGCACTTTTTAGATATGACCACCACACCTCTTGCCAGAAAATCAGACAAGGGAATGATTTCCCCGACAGAAAATGATTTCTCGGCATTTGTATTTAAAATTCAGGCAAACATGAACAAGGCTCACAGAGACCGTGTCGCATTTATGCGTATCTGTTCCGGACGTTTTGATGCCGGTGCAGAAGTAAAGCATGTACAGGGAAACAAGGTAATGCGTCTGTCACAGCCGCAGCAGATTATGGCCGATTCTCGAAAAATTTTGGATGAAGCCTATGCCGGAGATATAATCGGTGTATTTGATCCGGGTATTTTCTCAATCGGAGATACGATTTGTATGCCAAAGGAAAATTTTGCATATGAAGGAATCCCTACCTTTGCACCGGAGCATTTTGCCAGAGTCAGACAGATTGATACCATGAAGCGTAAGCAGTTTGTAAAGGGTATTACACAGATTGCTCAGGAGGGCGCGATTCAGATTTTCAAGGAATTTAATTCCGGCATGGAGGAAATCATCGCCGGAGTAGTAGGTGTACTTCAGTTTGATGTATTAAAATATCGACTGGAAAATGAATACAATGTAGAAATTCGTTTGGAAAACCTTCCGTATGAGCATATTCGCTGGATTGAAAATGAGGACATTGATTTGAACAAGCTGGTGGGTACATCGGATATGAAGAAGGTAACAGACTTGAAAGAAAAGCCACTTCTTTTATTTGTAAATCCATGGAGTATTCAGATGGTACTTGACCGTAATGCCGGACTCAGCCTTGCAGAATTTGGCAAGAACTAAACGAGAAATAAACACTCAAAAACCTTGATTCGTTCAAGGTTTTTTTGTTATAATAGACATAACTATAAATTACTATGAATCAGGTAGTAAACGAAAAGGAGATATCTCGATGGAAAATCAAATCGATCGTAGCACATATGTATTAAAAGAAGATGAATCACTCGGCGCAGTTCAGATTGCAGATGATGTAGTAGCCATGATTGCCAGCCTGGCAGCAACTGAGGTTGATGGTGTATCAGCTATGGTAGGTAATATCACAAATGAACTGATGAGTAAGGTGGGAATGAAGAAACTTACCAAGGGTGTAAAGGTAGAAGTAATCGACTCAGAAGTGCATGCAGAATTAGCACTGGTGATTGAATATGGTTACAACATTCCTGAGACCTGTCAGAATGTACAGAACAAGGTTAAGACTGCAATTGAAAATATGACAGGACTTAATGTGGCAGATATTAACATTCGTATTGCCGGTGTTAATATGGATGCGACAAACAAATAAGATAAGACGAGTAAGTATAAAGGAATAGTTGGACAAAAATGAGTAGAAGTAAACTGAGAGAGAAAGTATTCCAGTTTTTATTCCGCGTGGAATTCAATTCAAAGGAAGAACTGGAAGAACAGGCAGGTTGGTATTTTGCTGATGAAGAACAGCAGACTCTGTCTGATAAGGAAAAGAAACAGATTCTTGATAAGGTATTAGCCATTGTAGAGCATTTAGATCAAATTGACGGAGCTATTGATGAAAAAGCAAAGGGCTGGGATTCAAAGCGAGTAGGTAAGGTTGAACTGGCCATTATGAGACTGGCTATTTATGAAATGCTTTATGACGATACCATTCCTCAGTCAGTATCTATTAACGAGGCTGTTGAGCTTGCCAAGAAATATGCACAGGAAGGCTCATACGGATTTATCAATGGTGTATTGGCTAATTTTGTAACCAAGGAAAGTGAAAAATAAATATGAAGCAAAATGTATATTCCGTTAGCCAGATTAATCGCTATATAAAGAATATGATTTCGCAGGATTATTTGTGCAGCTCTGTTATGATCAAGGGTGAATTAAGTAATGTCAAATACCATGGTAGCGGACATATTTATTTCACACTGAAAGATTCCGGAGCTGCTATTTCGTGTGTCATGTTTGCCAGAGACAGAAGAGGACTTTCCTTTGTCATGGAGGAAGGCCAGCAGGTGATTTGCCTCGGAAGCATTGACGTATATGAAAGAGACGGAAAATACCAGTTATATGCAAAACAGATTGAACTTTCCGGAGACGGACAGTTATATGAGCAGTTTGAGAAATTAAAAAAAGAACTTCAGGAAATGGGGATGTTTGAGCCGGAATATAAGCTGGCAATTCCAAAATATGCAAAGCGACTTGGCGTGGTAACTGCTGAGACAGGAGCTGCCATCCGAGATATTATTCAGGTATCTACAAGACGAAACCCATTTATTCAGATAGAATTATATCCTGCAATCGTGCAGGGTGAATATGCCATAGACAGTATCGTAAAAGGCATCAAGGTGCTGGAAAAAAGAGGCGTTGATGTCATGATAGTCGGCAGAGGCGGAGGGAGCATAGAGGATTTATGGGCCTTTAACTCCAGAGAAGTCGCACAGGCTGTGTTTGATTGTCAGGTGCCGATTATTTCTGCAGTAGGACATGAAACGGATACCACCATTATTGATTTTGTATCCGATTTGAGAGCACCGACTCCTTCGGCAGCAGCAGAGCTCGCTGTTTGTGAGATTGATACTTTGTTTGGTCAGATTCAAATGTTTGAGGATGAGTTGACACTTGCTATGGAAAAGCGTTTGGAACTACTCAGACACAAAACGCAAAATTTCCAGCTCCGTTTGGAAGCAATGTCGCCAAAAGCAAAAATAAAGGAACGGCGTATGCGTACCTTGTCTATAGAGGATTTGCTGGTTCAGCTGATGGAAAAGAAAGTTACACAGGCAAAGCACAGATTGCAGGTAGATGCAGCCAATCTAAATGCCATGTCTCCGCTTCATAAATTGGAAAGCGGTTTTTCCTATGTAGCAGATGCAAAAGGGAAAACGCTTACCGATGTTGAAAAGGTGAAAAAAGGAGATATGCTTTCTATTTATCTGAAAAATGGTAAGATAAGTGCCAGTGTTGTTGATATTGACAAGGAAAGTATCAAATGAAATAGGAAAAAGGTGGAAGGAAGCCCGGTATGAGCGAAAAGGAAATGACATTAGAGGAAACCTTTGAGGTATTGGAACAGAAAATCGGAAAATTAAATGATCCGAATCTTTCTTTGGAGGAATCCTTTGAAAATTATAAAGAAGGCATGGATTTGGTTAAAAAATGTCATGCGATGATAGATCAGGTGGAAAAAGAAGTAATTGTACTCAGTAAAGCAGCAGAAGAACCTGACGAGGAATAAGGGGTATGGTGGATAAAACAATGGATTTTAATACAGTATTATCAGAAAAAATAATGGAAGCAGAGAGTATTCTTTACTCTTATCTTCCGACAGAGGAAGGCCCGCAAAAAACTGTATTTGAAGCTATGAATTACAGTGTTAAGGCCGGCGGAAAAAGACTTCGTCCGATTATGATGAAGGCGACTTATGATTTGTTTGAGGGAGATAGCCCTGCGATTCGTCCGTTTATGGCAGCACTGGAAATGATTCATACCTATTCTTTGGTACATGATGATCTGGAAGCCATGGACAACGATGAATACCGCAGAGGGATGAAAACAACCCATGTGGTATACGGGGAAGCAATGGCTATTTTGGCCGGTGACGGACTTTTAAATTTTGCCTTTGAAACCGCTGCGCAAAGCTTTCGTTTATGCCCTGGAGATATTGCGTGTGAAAAGGCCCTGATGATTTTGGGTAAAAAAGCCGGTATCTACGGAATGGTAGGCGGTCAGGTCGCAGATGTAGAAGCAGAAGAAAAAATGAAGAGCCTGTCTATGCAGGATCTCGTATTTATTCATGAAAATAAAACAGCAGCGCTCATTCAGGCAGCACTTATGATTGGTGCACTGTTAGCCGGAGCTAACAAAGAGGCTGTGGATTCATTGGAAAAAATCGGTTACTATGTAGGAATTGCATTCCAGATTCAGGATGACATTTTAGATGTAACCTCTACTTTAGAGGAGCTGGGTAAACCAATCGGAAGTGATGAAAAGAATCACAAGACCACATATGTATCTTTAGTAGGATTAGAACAGTCTCAGGAAGATGTGCAGAACTTATCCAATCTGGCAATGGAAGAGATTGCCAAACTTCCGGGAGATACATCATTTTTATCAGAGCTGGTAAACAGCTTGATTCACAGAACAAAATAGGATTTGTAAAAAGAGACAATAAACGAGGATTTAGATATGATTTTAGATTCCATTACAAAGGAAAATGACATAAAGCAGATTGACCCCAAAGATTATCCGGCGCTGGCAAATGAAATCAGAGAATTTTTGATTGAAAAAATCAGTGTTTCCGGAGGACATCTGGGTTCCAATCTCGGTGCAGTAGAGCTGACTATGGCACTGCATTTGAGTCTGGATTTGCCAAAGGATAAAATCGTATGGGACGTGGGACATCAGTCTTATACACATAAAATATTAACAGGAAGACGAGACGGATTTGAACGCCTTCGTAAATTTGGAGGCTTAAGCGGATTCCCAAAGCGTAAAGAAAGTGATTGTGACTGTTTTGATACGGGACACAGTTCTACTTCCATTTCGGCCGGTCTCGGACTCGTACAGGCAGCACAGCTTTTAGGACAGGATACGACTGTGGTATCTGTAATCGGCGACGGTTCCCTGACGGGTGGTATGGCATATGAGGCATTAAACAATGCTTCCAGACTGAATGCAAATCCGTCCAGAGATGAAAAGACCAACTTTATCATTATTTTGAATGATAACAACATGTCGATTTCAGAAAATGTCGGCGGTGTATCCAACTATTTGAATTCCATTCGTACCGATTCAAAATATTTGGACTTAAAGGACAGCATTTACTATAAGCTTTTGGATATGGGGAAGGTGGGTCCTTCCATTGTAAAAAAGATTCAAAAGACAAAAAACGGTATCAAACAGCTCATGATTCCGGGAATGTTCTTTGAGGATATGGGAATCAAGTATTTAGGTCCGGTTGACGGGCATGATGTTGAGGGAATGGTCAAGGTATTAAAGGATGCCAAGCGAATTAACGGAGCAGTGCTGATTCATGTATTAACCCAAAAAGGTAAAGGCTATGAACCGGCCCAAAGACATCCGGCCAGATTCCACGGTGCAGAGCCGTTTGTCATCGAGACAGGACTTCCTAAAAATGAAAAAACAAAAGCAAATTATACGGATGTATTTGCAACCGTTATGAATAAACTCGGAGAAAGAGATGAAAAGGTCGTAGCGATTACAGCTGCGATGCCGGACGGAACGGGGCTAAAGAGATTCAAAAACAGATTTCCGGATCGTTTCTTTGATGTAGGTATTGCAGAAGAGCATGCGGTTACCTTTGCAGCAGGACTGGCAGCCGGCGGATTAAAACCGGTAGTGGCTATTTATTCATCTTTCCTGCAAAGAGCTTATGATCAGATGCTTCATGATGTATGTATTCAGGATTTACCGGTTGTCTTTGCGATAGACAGAGCGGGACTTGTCGGAAGTGATGGAGAGACCCATCAGGGTATCTTTGATCTGTCCTTCTTATCCAGCATTCCGAATATGCATATCATGGCGCCAAAGAATAAATGGGAGCTTTCCGATATGCTGAAATATGCAGTGGATTTTGACAGACCGATTGCGATTCGTTACCCTAGGGGAACTGCATATGACGGATTAAAGGAATGCAGAAAACCGATTGAATACGGAAAAGGTGAATGGATTGACAAAGAAGGCGAAATTACTTTAATGGCAGTAGGCAGCATGGTAAAAACTGCTGTGGAAGTCAAAGAGAAACTGGCTCAAAAAGGTATCAAGGCAGCAATTGCTAATGCCCGTTTTGTTAAGCCTATTGATACAGAACTGATCAAAGAAGCAGCCGAATTTAGCAAGCTGATTGTCACTATGGA